>JAPUIP010000705.1 GCA_027296925.1 Candidatus Poribacteria bacterium
AACCAGATCCCGTTCGACGTATTCTTTGTCCGCGTAGGTGGTCAACACTATGTAGTGAACATCGAATGCCATAGAGAGGTTATCGAAGGCATAAAATCCGTTTTCATCGGTGACCGTTTCACGCTGCTCCATCTCCTCTCCACGATGAATATGCAGAATCACCTGCTGCTGGGCGAGCAGTAAATTCTTCTGCCGATCGATGATCTGACCTTCGATTTTCCCCGTATTCTCCTGTCCGAAGGCAAGCGGAAGGCACGTCAAAGCAATGAACGTAAAACGTAAAACGTAAAACGTGAAGGGTAATAAAATCTCGTTTTTTCGCTGTCTCGCTTTTGAGTCATTATGCATATTTTTTTTAACTCCGTGATTGCTTCGTTTGCCTATATTTTTTGATTTCGTCTTCAACCGACGCCATGCCAGAGGTTTCGATCTGCGCTAACACACCCGCTGTTTCTTGCAGGAGTTGCTCTCGCAAGGCTTGATAATCTGCTTGCGACAATTTGCCGGTTTCATAATCTTCATCGAGATCTACGAGTGCGGAATAGCTGCGTTCCCGTTCAAGGAAAAGTGCCTGCATGCGCGCTTCGACAGGATCGACCTCCGGGGATGGACGGACTTGAGACCATAGCGGAAACCCTAGATAAACGAGCAGTAGAAACCCAAGTAATAAAATCCATAGCACGAAAAAAAACATGATGGTGAACTCCTCACGGCGTGATGCAGCTCCAGGCAAATAATATCTCAGACCTACCTCTGCTGCTTGTAACGTTCGATCTCTTCCTCAATCTGCTTGTAGCGATCGGTTGAGGTTGACGGTTGCTGTTTTGTCGAAACGGGCTGCGGTGCTAACGGCGATCTGATTTTTAATTTGAGGACGAAGAAGACAACGCCCCCAAGCACCAGGATGATGATAGCGGGCATCACATAAGCGACGATATTGAATCCTTCGGCGGGCATCAGTGCAGAATATTGTGTGCCATGCTTTGCAATATAGTCGTTGCGAATCTGTTCAATCGTTGCACCCACCGCAAGCCGATTGCGGAAGTCATTTTCAACCTGCTGTGAGTTGCCGCAGATACACTGCTGAATTGTTTCTCGATTGCAACCGCAGAAACAGTACACACTGGATGCCAGCACATCGAATTTCGATTCAAGCGAGAGCTCGCCAACGCCGCTCAACTCCTGAGCGTAGGTCGCCGTGAGTGAAAGACTCAAGATCGACAGTATCAAAAGAGCAGCGAAAAGATTCTGTAAAGTTTTCAATGGAACGACACCTTTCTATGAATCAGTGAATTGGCGGATCAACTCAGTGCGTCATCGGCGTTTATGGGAGTTTTAGATAACATGGGAGTGGATCGGTAAACCATCGTGGCTGTGTTCCATAATGGCGTGATACTTTTCGCCCCCTTCTTGAGATGGGTCTACATGAATAACGGCTCTCGAAAGGTAACTCAGATGATGGAAAAGCTGATGTTGAACCTCTTTCGCTATCTCATGCCCGTCAGCGACGGATAGAGAGGGCGCAACGGTGACATTCGCCTCCGCGTGTAGCCGATGTCCTAACCAACGGCAGCGAACATCTGTAACATTCTCGACGCCATCAACGTGACGTGCTGCGTGCTTTATCTCATCAATGACCTCAGGATCGATGCCATCCAGCATTCGGGCGAATATGGCCCTCGCCGATTGTAGCACGATTCCGAAAATCGCGATTGTAATCAGGACTCCGACGATGGGGTCTGCAAGCGGATAACCTAACCACACCCCGGTAGCCCCGATAAGCACAGCAAGGCTTGTCCAGCCATCAACGCGTGCATGATAGCCGTCAGCGATTAGTGCAGCGCTTCCGATTTCCTTCCCGATCCGAATCCGAAATATGGCGACCGCTTCATTGCCCAAAAATCCAACGACCGACGCCGCAGCGACGATGCCAAGATGTTCCACCGTCTTCGGGTGCAAGAAACGGTCAATCGATTCACGCCCAGCCACAATAGCGCTGAACAGTATCGTCAGCACAATGGCTATACCTGCCAAGTCCTCAACACGCCCATACCCATAGGTGAACCGTTTGCTCGGCTTTAACCGTGCAAACATAAAAGCAATCCACAACGGGATCGCGGTGGCTGCATCACCAAAATTGTGAATTGTGTCGGCAAACAGCCCAACACTACCCGAAATGACAACGACACCGACTTGTAACAAGGCGGTCACCATCAGCCCGAGAAAAGACCACTTAATCGCCCATATCCCGCGCGCTGTCGTTGCAATGGATGGGTCAACAGCACCGTGAGTATGCCCGTGTTCCCCATGTTCATGGGAATGTCCATGATGGTGATGTTCGTCATCGTGATGGTGGTGATGTTTCCTTTTCCCGAACATTTAAGAATTACGCCTTGTGGCCACCATGACTTTCAGCGGCAATCATCTGAGTTCGATTGGTACATCCCGACACACGATTTTCAACGGATGTCGTCGTACCCAATACGATCAAGATTGTCAGCATCCAGCCATTTCTGTGAAAACGGTTTATCGTCTTTCGCTCCTGTGTCACGGGGCACGTATCACTTTTCTTGACGCTTTTCCAGGAAGGCAACGCCTCCCCCAATCACCATGATTGCCACACCAACCCAGACGAGGTTGACGAGGGGGTTATGGTAAACCTGGACAGGCACCGCTTCACCCGATTGCACATAGGCGGGAACGTTTTCTGGTAGGGGCCCCAAGGCGATGTAGAGATCGTTTAACCCCTGGTGACGTATGGCGGATTCAATTGTGTCCTGATCTCCCTGGCCTGCCTTGTGGTAAAATCCTCGCGCCGGACGCATCGTGCCAATCGATTTCCCATTTTTTTTGACGGCGAAGAGCACGCCACCAAGCGAATAGTTTGCGTGTTTCTCCAGGAACGCATCCTGCAGCGTCAGTTGGTAGTTGCCGACCTCCATTGTCTCTCCAAGTCGCAAGCTTTTTGACTCCAGCAGGGAGTAACCCTTAGACCCCATGATTCCGATGTAAACGAGGACGATGCCGATATGGACAATATAGCCGCCGTATCGCCGCTTGTTTCGCTGGATGAGTCGCGTGAGTCCACCGAAGAAAGAGGTTCCCTGACGTTTGGCTCTCAATTTTGATCCGCGATAGAATTCGTCGAAAATGGCTGCGAGGACGAAAACACTGCTAAAAACACAAAGCACGGAGTAGATTGGCATCGTGTGTCCTTTCCACGCGAGGTATCCCCACGTCAACACGCCGGCAATCACTCCCAAAACAATCGGTTTGGCGAACATTCGCTTGAAATTACTCGGGGTCAGTTTTTTCCAGGATATAATGGGTCCCACCCCCGTCAACACCAGGAGCAGCAGGCCGGGAATCACCACCACTTGATTGAAGAATGACTCGGGGACGGCAGCTTTTGCTCCCGTAACGCCTTCAGTGATAATTGGCCACAGGGTGCCCCACAAGATAATCAAGGTCAAACCCACGAGCATCCAGTTGTTTAGGAGGAAAGAGCTTTCACGCGAAAGGAGAGAGTCCAGATGGTTTGGGCTTTTCAGGTCATTCCAACGGTGATAAATCAACCAGATGACGCCGACGAGCGAAAGAAAAATAAAGGTGAGAAAGTAGTGACCGATGTCCGATTGTGCAAATGCGTGCACGGAAGAGATAATTCCGCTACGGGTAATGAACGTGCCCAATAACGTAAACTCAAACGCCAGGGTGATCAGGATGATATTCCACAACTTGAGCATGTTCCGTTTTTCCTGGATCATGACCGAGTGGAGATACGCTGTCCCAAGCAGCCAGGGCATGAAAGAGGCGTTTTCGACGGGGTCCCACGCCCAGTAGCCGCCCCAACCGAGTTCACGGTACGCCCAATTTCCGCCGAGCGCAACACCTATTGTCAAGGCCAGCCAGGAGAACATCATCCACCGTCGTGAACGGAAGAGCCAGTCGCTGCCGATTCTCCCAGCGAGGAGTGCACCGATACCAAATGCAAACGGCACGGTCAGGCCGACAAAACCAACGTAGAGCGACGGCGGGTGAAAAGCCATGCTTGGGGTTTGTAACAGTGGGTTCATCCCCGCGCCGTCCGGGACAACCCCTCCGTTTGGAAATCTCGCCAGCGGATTGTAGACGCCTTCGATGAGCCCGGTCACGAGAATAATGAAGAAGAGGCTCACAATCGAGATCGGAATGAGCGCGTAATCGGAGAGATGATCCGAAGCGCGCCGGTTCGTCCATACCACCAACGCTCCAAAAAGCGTCACGAGCCAAAGCCAGAACAGCAGCGATCCGGACATCCGTCCCCACAGCGCCGTGATCTTATAAAGCAGAGGCTGATCATAGCTCGACACTTCTGCGACGTAGCGCATCGAAAAATCATTCGTGATAAAGCTGTAGATCAACGCCCCCGTTGCGAGGCTAATTAAGGCAAACGTTCCAATGACGCCGTTGCGCCCACTCAGAATTGCGTTGTAGTTCTTGCCACGCAATCCCATCCCCAGCATGGCAATCGCCCATAAACAGGAAAAAACCGAAAGCCATATTGCCGCTTGACCCAATTCTGCCATAATAATTGTTATGTCCTTTCTAACGTAAAAATCTGATTCTCAATAATCGCTTTTGCTCAGCCCGCTGGTTTGTACGGTAGCACTTTCAGCCGCTTCATATTTCGAGGCGCATTTTGTCTGCAATTTGGAAGCGACGATAAGGTTTTCTGCGGCGTTATATTTCCCTTGAACAAAGATGTTCCCGCCATCTTTGAAGTTGTCGGGCCGGAGTTTCTTGGCATAGAGGACGTTGACGTTGACTGTCCCTGCTCGATCCCGGACCGCAAAGACGAGTTCAAACTTCTCCGCATCCCATCTGGTGGTTCCTTCTGAAATCAGTCCATCCACTTGAATACCCTTGTTGTCAACCTCCTGGGCATGGATGATTAATTGATCCGGCGTAAAATGGCGCATGCTTGTATTCTGAACCCCGGCGACAACCAGGAACACCATCGCCAGACCCAATATAAGACTTGCAGCGATAATTTTCGATCTTCTACGGTTCATTGTGGCTTCTCCTTGCTGGTCTAGTTTCCTTTATATTACCTCGTTTCCACTGGAAATTACAAATGAAAATGGTCTTTCTGATATGCCATCATCTGGCGCTTACGATGGGTTGTTTGCCTTTTGTAAGTTGTGCATGAGGGTCTGATAGGCTAATGGGTGATGGCGCCGCAACTCTTCTACAGAAATCCGACCCCGCAGCCATACCGGGTTCATACGAAAGACCTCGGGTCTCCAATGGACATGATAAAAATGCCATACGATAATCGCCAACACCGCAAGGATGGCTTCATAGCGGTGGATAACGGTCGCAACATCGAGCAGCAATCTGGGAAACAGCGATTCAAACCAGAGCAAAAAACCGGTAATTGTCATTATGGCCACACCCCAAACCAGCGCCCAGTATTCAACCTTTTCGACGTCACTGTACCATCCAAATTGCGGGGCGGGTGTTTCCGGATTCAGATAGTGCCGGATCATCTGCCGTAGATCTGCGGCGTTCTGTTTCTGTGGTAGAAATTCGCCTGACAATCTGTCGATTTTCCGAATTTTATTGCGAAACGGTCTGAAATTCTGTCAAAATTAGAGGAAGAAGAGAGGGGAAATGACGGAGAAAAATAGGTCGAAGGGAGGGAATAAAGCAATTCGGGAAGGCGAAGAGAAAGAATGGGTTCATGCACAGCGAAGTAATCGCACCTCGCCCTTCTCAGTTCTTGAACTCATATTTTGCGCATCATGCATAGAACCGAACAATCGCTTCGGTAAGCGCCTCCACGGACGTTTTTTTCGCACTCACGTCTACTGTCAATCCGTTTTGCTCGACGGTTGCTGCCGTTGAGGGACCGATGACCGCAATGTGCGCTTTATCGAGTAGAGCGGCAGGGGATTGTCCCTCAAACATTTCGAGGAAGTTCGTGACGGTTGACGAGCTCGTAAACGTAACCATGTCAATCCGCCCATCGAGCAGGTCGACTTCAATTGCTGACCGCGCTTCCGCACTTGCCTTGATGGTATCATAGATTGGGATGGTGTCAACAATCGCACCTTTTGCACGCAAACCGTTTGGTAGGTCATCAGGGGCAATTTTGGCGCGAGGCAGCAAAATCCGTCTTCCATCCACATGCGCGAGTTCAGCAGCGATTACCTTACCGCGAGATTGCGAGGGTACAAAATCTGCGCAAATCCCAATCCGCGCTAATGCCGAGACGGTTTTCGGCCCGACCGCACAAATCCGAGTCTGTGCAAACCATCGCGCATCTTTGCCGTTTTTTCGCAAATGGCCATAGAAACACTCCACCGCGTTGAGACTGGTAAAGATGACCCAGTTGTATGTGTGAAGCCGCGCAATCGCTTCGTCCAACGTGGGGTTATCGTGAATCGGCTGAATTTCAATCGTCGGGAATTGGATAACTTCGGCACCGTAGGATTCCAGGCATTCCGCGAAGTCGCTGGCTTGTGCGAGGGCCCGAGTGACGATAATCTGACGCCCAAAGAGCGGCTTCTGATCAAACCATCGAAGTCGTTCACGCAAAGCGCTGACTTCGCCAACGACGATCGCTGCCGGCGAGCGAAATCCGACCGCTTCCGCCTTTTGCGCTATATCGGCGAGGGTGCCCTCGAGCGTCTCTTGCTGTGGAGTTGTTCCCCAACGGACCAGGACGGTTGGGGTTTCCGGTTTGCGCCCGTGCTCTATCAGGCGTTGCGTGACTTCGCGCAGATGTCCAACGCCCATGAGGATGACGAGCGTGTCCACGGCTGTGGCAAGCGCTTTCCACCGAATCGTTGAGTCCCCGCTCAATGCCGCCGAGTGTCCCGTAACGAAGGCAACCGAGGAGGCGTATCCCCGTTGTGTCAAAGGAATACCGGCATACGCCGGCGCGGCGATCGCCGAGGTGATACCGGGCACAATCTCAAAATTGATACCCGCCGCTACAAGTGTCAAAGCTTCTTCGCCACCACGACCAAATATGAACGGGTCACCACCTTTGAGCCGGACAACCGTTTTTCCGGCTTGGGCGTGCCGAATCATGAGGTCATCGATTTGAGTCTGACGTGTGTGTTGCTCGCCGACCATTTTTCCGCCATAGATCTTTTCGGTGTGGGGCGGACAGTGCTCAAGCAATTTGACATTGACAAGCAGATCGTAGATGACGACATCCGCACGTTGAAGACACTCAATCCCTTTGAGGGTGATTAATTTTCGATCCCCCGGTCCCGCGCCGACCAGATAAACTTTACCGTATTTTGTAGACATAACCGTTCGCGTTTTATGCGCTCTCATTCAAGAGCTTTTTCGCTCCCTGCTGAATTAACAACTCAGCTAAAGATCTCCCTGAGTTTACCGCATCCGCCGAATCGCCGCTCGTCTGTGCGACAACACGCTGTGTGCCGTCCGGACTGGAAACAATTCCAATTAACGCCAACCTGGCATCGGCTTGTCGGGCGTGTACACCAATCGGGACTTGACAACCACCGCCCAATTCACTTAATACGGCTCTTTCGGCGATCACTTCGGTTTCACTGGCGGAATCATTGATTGCCGCTAACAGCGCCTTGATTTCTTGGTTATCCTCACGGGTTTCGACCCCCAACGCCCCTTGCCCGACAGCGGGAACCATCCGATCCACTTCGAAATACTCCGTGATGATTTCTGAACCAATCAGCCGTTTAAGCCCAGCCGCAGCAAGGATAATTCCGTCGAGGTCTGTCTCATGAAGTTTGCGAATGCGCGTGTCCAAATTTCCGCGGACGTCAACGACCTGCAAATCAGGACGCAAGTGCAGCAATTGCGCCCGGCGACGGGGACTCGTTGTCCCAATTTTTGCCCCTTTGGGGAGTCCATCCAGAGAGAG
>JAPUIP010000706.1 GCA_027296925.1 Candidatus Poribacteria bacterium
TGTCATCTTGATACGAGTTTTTCACTTATGAACCCAGGCGCCTTGAACTGAAGTTCTCCACCCGCGTGGAAGTGAAATGCCCGTTAGGGTGCTTGCCCCGCCTGTCCCGAGCTTCGAGGGGAACTTTGAGGGGGCAGCCGACCTGGCTCAAAGCCAAAGTCGTCTGAAGACGACTCAAACGAACAATCCGAGTCCACTTCAGTGGACTTGAGCTATCAGCCCGATCTTTAGATCAGGGCTAAGTGAAAAAGTCGTAATCTTGAGCCCTTCGCCAAGCTCAAGGTAAATTCAGCGAAAGATTCCTATTGAGCGGTGAGAATAGATTCTTCGCGAAGCCTGTCCTCGAGCGAAGCGAAGGGCTCAGAATGACAAATCTGTCTCAATCTGCGAAATTACCGACAATTAAATGTCCCTAGAAAACACGAAATTGGATAGCGCAAAATCTTGGCTTTTGACACAAGAAACGGGAAATTCTCATCAGCCCTCGACTACATGGCGATTCATCCGCTGAACTTGCGTCGGCATTCGATCGCGCACGCTACGTTTCATCAGATACCATCCCCCGGCTGCCGGATCCATCCACGAGGCGTGAAATCCGCTCGATACGCCCATACGGCGTTTGTCACTGGTGACATTGGCCCCGCCGCGATGCCAGATGGCACCGTGAAAAATGACAATCGAGCCCGCTGGCCCCTCAGCAGTCACCAAATGCTCATATTCCACTCCCCGGCGGGGCAATCGGCGCGAGTGATGGCTGAAGGGCATGAGTTGCGTGGCGCCGTTCTCAAGCGTGAAATCGGTCAACATCCAGATACAGTTGACCATGAAGCAAGCGTCCGGTATTGGTAGGCCAGACTGAGGAAACCAGCCGACCGGCACATCGGCGTGAAGTCCTTGTGCCTCTGCGCCGGGTTTAATCCAGCGCGCACCCACTTCAGCCATCTGAAAATCCGGACCCAGCATGTGCGCCGCCAATTCCAGGTAAACGGGGTTGGTCACAAGCGGGATGAACGTGTCCTGGTCGTCGTAGTTAAATACGCCGCGCAGATTTTGATTTAGGTCGTTCACATCTGAATGTTGGTTCATAATGTCCATCAACCGCTCGGTCATGTGATTTGCTTGATTGGTGGGGATGAGATTATGTATGATGACGAAGCCATATTCGTCCAGTTGAACCTTTAGTTGCTCAATATCCATAGCTTCCTCCCTGGTTTTTATCACATGCTTCGGCCGCGTTGCGATTCAGATCACGAATGCCCCAGATAGGCCGCCGTGATCTGTTTTAGAAACTGCTTCTGATCGGCGTTCCACCAACGGTTTGAGAAAATCTCGACTTCATGAAAACCGTCAAATCCGGCAGCTTCCATCCAGGCACGAATTTCTCGAATCTGAATGACGCCCTCGCCCATCAGCCCCCGGTCATTGAGCATGTCCGCCATCCCTATCTTCCAGTCACAGATGTGAAAGGCAAGCAGGTTTCCGTTATCTCCGCAGCGTTGGATTTCAGACTCTATGTCCGCGTCCCACCAGAGGTGAAAGACATCCACCGCAACACCGAGGTGGGGAGAGTCAAATTTCTCGGCAAATTCATTCGCTGTCTTCATCGTGCAAATTGCCGAGCGGCTGTCGGCGTACATCGGATGCAGGGGTTCAATCGCGAGGCTCACGCCACACTTTTCGGCGTAGGGGAGGAGGGTTTCCAACCCGGCCTCGATCTGCGCCAACGACCTCCGTATTGCTTGCCCCGGTACGGCGCCGCAAACCAGAACAACCATCGAGGCATTGAGTGCGGCGGCTTCATCAATCGCTCGCCGGTTGTCGTCGAGAGACGCCTGAATTTCTGCATCGGTTTGACCGGTGAAAAATCCACCGCGGACCAGCGATACGACCTCCATCCCGGCGTTCTGGATATCTTCCCCGATCCTGACGGGATTGCGTTTCTCCAAAACCTCACGCCAGACGGAAATGCCGCTTATCCCCGCTTGATGATAGTTTGCGATAATCTCCTCAATGGACCACGGCTTCGTGGTGATGGTGTGAACCGCGAGACGGTCGAGATTCTCTAGTTTTCGAGGATTCATGGGCTCAACTCTCCTTAAATCCGCCGGGCGTATCAGAGCAAGCCACGTACCATGCCACCGTCCACCGTCATCACTTGACCGGTGATGTCGCTGGCGCGGTCACTACAGAGAAAGGCGACCAGAGCGGCCAGCTCCTCCGCTTCACCAATCCGACCGATGACGGTGGCGTTCGCGGTCTCCGATTCGGCCTCCGCAATGGACTTGCTCTGTCGATCGGCCGCTTGTCGTATCAGCGCCTCGCCGAGCGGTGTTCGGAACGCCCCGGGGCTCACAGTGTTGACCAGAATTCCCGACTTCCCAAACTCGTTCGCAAGCGACTTGCTTAACGCGGCAACCCCTGCGCGAAAGGTGCTGGAGATGAGGTAAGGCGTCCCCGGCTCTTTAACGGCAACACTGGTGATGTGAACGATACGACCCCAGGATGCCTTCTGCATGTGAGGGATGACCAGGCCGCAAAGCCGAATCACCGGGAGCAAAATGCCGTCGTAGCCACGCTGCCAGTCGTCCTCGCTGAGGTCGAAAAAAGCCCCCATTTGCGGGTGTCCAACATTGGTGATGAGGATATCAACCGTTCCGAATTCTTCAACCGTCCGCGTGACCAATTGCTCAATATCCGCCCCACTTGTCAGGTCGCAAACCATCGGCAAGACGCGAACACCAGTTTCTGCACGGATGGCTTGGGCTGTGTCATTAAGCGCCTGCTCGTTCCGCGCGCAGATAACCACGTTTGCGCCTTCATGAGCCAATGCCGTTGCACATGCTCTTCCCAAGCCCTTGCTTGCCGCACAGACGATGGCAATTTTTCCTTGTAAACCAAGGTCCATTGACAGATCCTCCTTTTTGGGGTTTTGGTGCTGCTGCATGAGGAAAGTCCATAGTGATAAGTTTACCACATCTTTCATACCTTTTCACTCTGTTTTAGCATTGTCAGAATGGATTCACTGGCGATTATTGAAATGATGGAAATGGGAGTCACAAATGACCATCATCACTATCATTTCCAGTGAATTGTCATTCCCAAACGGCCTCCGTTCCCAATGCCAGCCAAGAATAGCCTGAACATAATGCGAAACTTATGGCAAGGCAATGGTGTTTTAATGTATAATCGATACGATGTTTCGCTGCGGTCGAAATGACAGTTTGTGCTGGATGTCAGTTCTGAACGGGTATCAGCATCAAAAGCACCATGAATAGTAATCCGGCGTTGATGCTTCTCCGTTCAGATGCTATACAATCCTATCTCGACGTTGTTGAGTTTCTACACCTGAAAAGGATGATGTGTTTTGCGGACTTCAGATGAAGAGTTGATGATGAAATGCCGCAATGGTGACATGAGTGCCTTTGAGCTTCTTGTGATGCGTTACAAAGATCTGATCACCAACTACATTTACCGATCGATCAGCGATTATCATCGTGCCGAGGATTTGGCGCAAGAGACGTTTCTGAGAGTTTTCAAGAGCGCCAGTCATTATGAACCGAAATCCCAATTCAAAAACTGGATTTATCTCATCGCAACAAACCTCTGTCGGAACGAAATACGGAACCGAAATCGCCGAAATACGGCATTCCTCGATGACTGCGTCGCTGAAGATGAAGATGTCAACTATTCCGCGCTGATGCAGGATGTCAGCCAGCTTCCCGACGAACTCTATGAAAAAAAAGAACGGCAACTCATGATTCAGCAAACCATCAACAGCTTGCCTGACAATCAACGGTTGGCATTGCTTCTTGTGACCTATCAGAATCTAAGATATGACGAAATCGCAGAAGTGCTGAATTGCACTGTGAGTGCTGTGAAGTCGCTTATCCATCGCGCCCGCCAGAATATGAAAAAGCTCCTGATAGAAGCTGGAATTGGAGAGAGTACGCATGCTAAAGTGTGAAAGTATTCAAACACAACAGTCGAGTTATTTAGATCGCGAAATGCCGATGTGGAAAGTCGGACTCATCCAGTGGCACCTCAAGCGATGTCCCACCTGTGCCCATGAAGTCATTCGCCTACAACAGACCGATCGGATGCTTCGTGAACTCGACTCGGTGAAAACCGCGGATCGGTTTCTATCGGACGTGATGCGCCAGGTCTCAACAATTTCGGTCAATGAAAAGCAGCAGAGCCCGCTGCTACGTCGTCTGCTGCGCCGATTGGATGCGTCGTTCGCGTGGGCACGTTATCGCCTTCAAACACGGGCGCGGCCATATGCCGTTGCCACTGCACTGGTTCTGGTCATGACGGCCGCGAGTGTGGTCACGCTGTATCAGCCACGGTGGCTGCTACTCCCATCAGAGGATGCCCCGATCCTCGCGCAGTCACACGGGGACAAGCCGGTTGTTCTTGTCGAATTTGAAATTGTCTCCATCGATCGATCTCCGAAACCGCACTTATCTGTTGATCGTCACGCACCAAGCCCTGCAAATCCATGAGAGCTCCAACCCGTCGTGCGCTATTCATCTCTCTGTTTTTACATCTCATCGCTCTATTCATTGTCACCCTGTTTGTGGTGCGTCAACGCCCCAAGGAGACATTTGTCGATCCGTTCGTAGTGGAGACCTTCTCGATAAAAAGAGGACGCATCCTTTCTCCTCCTCCCCAAATTCGGCCTGCCCCGGTACCCTCGGTACCCCGCCAACAGCTCGTCAGAGTCCCCCGGATAATCTCACCGAAATCTCAATCGCCCCCCCGGATTGACCCCGTCATCCATCGGACGCCCACGACGAGTGTGAACACGCCTCGCCACGCCCTCGACAGCGCACAACTGTCCCAAACGATAAAAACCGATTTAAGCACCGCAGTTCGTGAACTCCGAACAGACACCGCAGCATTACCCCAAACCGAAGCCACCGTGCCTACCGAAACGGGGAACCGCGGTTTGAATACGCTGGGACCGCCCGGCGTGCAGCGGACGCGAAAGTCCGTATCTCTCCGTGAAGCATTAGAAGTGGAGGTGGATGGAGACACCGTTGTGAGGTCATCAAACCTCTTCGATGCTGCAAGCGGATCGATGCCGAAGATTGGATTCGATGTGGTGATGACGAACTTGGCTGAACAGATTGTTGAGCGCAGCGAAGGCGGCCCCATTGATGTGGTGTTTGTCATCGATGCAAGCGGGAGCATGGGCGACAATATCCGCGCCGTTGCCAAACACTTGATTGAGATGATCGAGGTTTACAAATCAGCGAAGATCGACTACGCGCTTGGGTTAACCGAATTTTGGGCACATACCCGGCCCCCAAGCAACAAGATTCGGGTGCTTCAATTGACAACAGATATGCGTGAATACCAGCGAGCCATTCAGCGAATCACGCCACGACGGGATGAACACGCGCTCGATGCCATCGACCAGACCATTCGAGAGATGCGCTTCCGACCAACTTCCAAGAAGCATCTGATTGTGGTGACGGATGAGCTGTTTACCAGCATCAAACAGATCACCCCGGAGCAGGTGATTGCATTGTGCCGTGAGTTTGGGATTTATGTGAACGTGCTTGGGCTGAACAATGACGAACATAGAAGACTGGCAAAAGAAACAGGCGGGGTTTGGCATGCCATACCGGAGGATGCGCCAGATGGATCGCAACAATCGAGGCGGGTTCAGTCAAGGCGCTCACGCTACCATGCTCGGCGTCTGCGACACGCCCAATGGTCGGATGTTGCGGAGATCGGCAAATCATCGCTGGAAAACCTCGTCACGAATGTCCTCGACGTCATTCTGTTCATCGATAGCAGCAAGAGCATGGCGGATAAGTTACCCCAATTCCTTACGCAATTTGAAGGGGTGATGCGCGATTGGGACAACGCCTTGATCGACTACCAGATCGGCGTCGTGCGGTTTCACGCCGGAACCGGTACGTTTAACTATCTGAATGTATTCCAGCCGCCACAAACGATGGACGACATCCGCAAAATTATCAATCTGCCTTGTCAAGGAAATGAGAACCTTTTAGATGCAATCGTGGAGGGCATGAGCAAGATTAAGTTCAGACCTGAAGCGCAGCCATATCTGATCCTTGTCACGGACGAACCCTCCACCGGGCAAACCCCACCTCAAGCGGTTGTGCAACTCTGCTTTGAAGCCGGAGCGAAAGTCGGCGTCGTCGGCACCTTTGATCGCTTTCAGCAGGAAGTCGCCATGAAAACGAACGGCGTTTGGGTGCCCATCCCTGGCGGTAAAACAACGAACAGCCTGAATTGGTAATCTGATTGTGGGCTGCGGATTTTTAGGAAACCCATACGCATCAAGCCTAGAAAGCCCTCCCCCCTGGCGCGAGTTTCGGGACGGACATCTGTAGGGTGGGGCCTTGCCCCATACACATCAACTTCAGGACAATTTCTCCCGAATTGTTAAGCCGATTTTTTTTCATCCGGCGGTTCATTTTTCGATCAACCCAAAAGACCCCAACTCAGTCCAACGATGGCATTAAGACTGTCGTTCTCTTCCCTGTCACCTGAATTTCAAATCCTTCCCGGATCTGGAGGTTAAGAAAAGCCAAACCCACTATGAAAATTGCGTCGACTGAAACCTTACAGCAACCGTTTCAGCCAAACAAGGAAAAAGAGCGCGAACAAAGCCGCAACTTCTGGTTTGCGCTGCTTCAAGGCACATTCATACGTATCTCTTTTGCCTTCACAGATTCCTCAACGGTTCTTTCCGCCTTTGTTTATCAACTCACGAAATCAAACGTCTTTGTCGGCTTGACCGGCTCGATGATGTCCGCCGGTTGGATGTGGCCCCAACTGCTGATCGCGAATCTGCTGGAACACCGCCCACGCAAGATGCCCTTCTACATATTCGGTATGAGCCTCCGCACGCTGGCGTGGTTTGCGATTTTTCTGGGCACGCTGCTGATTGGTGCCCGCAACGATCGTCTGCTCGCTGTGGGCTTTGTCTGTCTGTATTTCATCGGTGCATCGTCGATGGGCATCTCCACCATTCCGTATATGGATATTATCTCCAAATCGATCGAACCCCAGCGGCGCGCACGATTCTTTAGCTTGCGCAATTTCACCGGCGGAATTTTCGCCATATTCATTGGATTTTTGGTCCGCCACGTTTTGAGTGACAACTCCGGATTAGTATTCCCAAATAATTATGCACTCCTATTCGGTTGTAACGTGGTCGCCGTTGGAATTGGGTTCGTTTCGTTTCTTAAAATCCGTGAACCGATTCACGCAGTCCAGACCAAGCGCCAATCTCTTTGGCAACACCTGAAACAGGGGCCTGGCTTCATTCAGAAGGACCGAAACTATCGATTATTCCTCCTCTTTCGAATTGGCAGCCATACCGCAGGAATGTGTGTTCCTTTCTACGTTCCTTACGCGCTGGAAAGATTAAACATTCCCGATGAAACCATCGGGTTATTTCTCGCCGTTGCCGCTATCAGCGGCGTGATCTCAAGTGTTGCGTGGGGCTATGTCGGAGAAAAATATGGCGTCCGCTGGATCTTGATTGGTACGTCCGGCATGGCGTGTGTGGCGCCGTTAGTAGCAGGTTCTGTGCAGCACTTACCGATCTTCTGGCAGATACCGTGCTACTTCCTGATTTTTGCCCTCCACGGTGCAGCGATGAACGGCATGATGGTGGGCTTCATGACGTATATGATCAATATCGCCCCGCCCCGGGTGCGTCCTACTTATCTCGGCTTTATGAACACGCTACTGTTTCCCATTGGTTTCATGCCCGTAGTCGCTGGAAATCTGGTTGGGCTCATTGGCTACGAAGGTGTCTTTGCCATCTCATTGGGAATGGGCTTATTTGCCTTCTTGATATCCACACGGCTCGAAGATGTCTATTATGAGGAGGAAGAGACTGTACAATAAGGAAGGGGAAAGCCACACTCACTATGAAAATTGCGTCGACGGACACACGCGAGCAAGCGTCTCAGCAAAAGAAGGAAAAAGAGCGCGAACAGAACCGCAACTTCCGGGTCGCTGTGCTCCAAGGCACATTCATGCGGATCTCCTTTGCCTTTGCTGATTCAACGACGGTTCTTCCCGCCTTTATTTATCAGCTTACTCAATCAAATTTCCTGGTTGGCTTGACCGGTTCGATTATGTCCGCCGGCTGGATGTGGCCCCAACTGTTCATCTCGAATCTGCTGGAACACCGTCCGCGCAAGATGCCCTTCTACATACTCGGCATGAGCCTTCGGTTGACAACGTGGCTGGCGATTTGTCTGAGTACGCTGCTGATCGGTTCGCGCAACAATAGTTTACTTGCCGCGAGCTTTATCTGTTTTTATTTTGTCTTAACTTCGGCAATGGGCGTTTCGACGGTTCCGTATATGGATATTATTTCCAAATCCATTGAACCGCAGAGACGCGCTCGATTTTTCAGCTTGCGCATTACATGTCACAACACTTATGAAAGGAATAGATCATGTCTAAATCGAAAGTCTTGATCGGAAGTCGTCCGGGACCTGAAGTTGAAGCGATGCTTCAAGACGCGCCGTCGGAGGTCGAGATTCACTTTTTGCCGGAAGGAGAAAAGCTCGGCGATCACGTTGCAGATGTCGATATTATTTATGGCACCATCCGAGAAGATGATTTTCCCAAGGCGAAATCCTTACAGTGGATGCAACAGCCCTTTGTCGGCGTTGAATGGGCGAGGTATCCCGCCTTCCGGGATAGTGACGTGAGACTGGTCAACAGCCGGGTGCTGTACGGCCCTCAGATTGCCGAGCACGCCTTTGCGCTGTTGCTCTCGATGACACGCGGTATTCTGACGCAGCGGGATTTCATGAAAGATAAACACTGGAAATGGACCTCGTGTGTCGAAGTGGCGGGGATGACCATGGGACTTCTTGGGCTTGGCGGAATCGGCCGCGCAATCGCAACGCGGGCAAAGGCGTTCGAGCTCAACGTGATTGCCGTTGACAAGGAACCGGTCGAAAAGCCGGATACCGTGGACGAGCTCGGTCAAATGGACTGGCTACCGGAATTTCTATCCAAGTCCGACATTCTGATGGTCTGCTGTCCAATCACGCCGGAAACCCATAAGCTCCTGTCGCATGAGCAATTTAATCTGATGCCGGATGGGAGTTACCTCGTCAATGTCAGTCGCGGAAAAGTGGTTGACGAAGACGCCTTAATTGCGGCACTGGACAGCGGCAAGCTGGCTGGCGCCGGGCTGGATGTCACTTACACTGAACCGTGCCCGCCGGAGAGCCCGCTGTGGACAAAACCGAATGTGATTTTGGCCTCCCATACCGCTGGTGCATCGCAGCACATCGCCAAACGCGCCATGGCTCTGTTTATCGAGAACTTGCACCACCACGTTAAGGGCGAACCGTTGGTCAACGTTGTGGATAAGCAGAAAGGGTATTAGGCATTGCCCGCATTGGAATCAGAAAATACCCGGATCTAAAGCTCCGGGCTGATGGTATTCAAGGATCATAAATGATCCTGGTAGCGCCTGGAGCCACATTATCCTCTAGGCAACTAAACCTTGCGAAGGTTCCAAACCTTCGCAAGGCTTTGACTCGACGTGAGTCGCTTTTGGATTTGGAAGTCGTATTCGCTCAATGCGGAGGGTGCCGGACCACTCTACAAAATGGGCTTATGCCCGATGACTTCGAAGAGCCACTCTCATGAAGCAAACACCGAGTAAGGCAGCGATTCACCTTTGAGGCCAGCAAGCACGTTTTCAGCCGCCATCGTAGCCATGCGCGTGCGCGTTTGAACTGTTGCGCTACCGAGATGTGGGCAGACGAGGAGGTTGTCAAGCGTCAGTAAGGGGTGGTCTGTCGGAAGCGGCTCTGGATCTGTCACATCGACGGCGGCTCCTGCGATTTCTCCCGCCTTCAATCCTTCGTACAACGCATTGGAATCCACCACCGGCCCCCGCGCGATATTCACCAGTATCGCGGTAGACTTCATCTTTTCCAATTCCGCTTTGCCAATCAGATGGCGGGTTTCCGGCGTCAATGGAACATGCAACGTCACGAAGTCGGATGCTTCGAGCAGTCGATCGAAGGAGGCGTACTCGATGCCCAACTCCGCTTCCCACTCGACGTTCCGATTCCGTTTGTAATACAAAACCCGCATATCAAATCCCAACGCCCTTTTAGCAACCGCATAGCCGATCC
>JAPUIP010000707.1 GCA_027296925.1 Candidatus Poribacteria bacterium
AAAGCTTCCCCATTCATCATTAAGGAGCGTGCCGTTCGTCTGGAAGGTGTTTTGAAGTTGCATACCGGGACGTCGGTATTTTTTCTGATACTCGACAGCCCGTCGGAAAAAATCAAGCCCCATTAGTGTTGGCTCGCCGCCTTGCCAGGCAAAGGTGACTTCATTAACCTGCTGCGCCTCGATATATTGACGCACATAGTTTTCCAAAACTTCATCAGTCATCCGAAACGAACGCGTGTTGGGATAGAGCTTCTCTTTATCGAGATAGAAGCAGTATTCGCAATCCAAATTGCAGATTGGGCCAATCGGCTTTGTCATTACGTGAAATGCGTGCGGTGCTTTGTACTCAACCATCATTTTATCCTTTTCTAAACATCAGTCGAAACGCATGACCATCCATCAGCGGCTTGAGGTTTCGCAGTCCCAAGAGAGATTTTAGCAGATTTTGTCCGGGAGATCAAGCGAAAAGAAGGGCATTCCGAGCAGCTAATCTTTCTTCTCTCGAATCTTTCCTATCTTCACGTTTCTATCTCTTTGGGTGGTGATCATTGCGACGTTGAATACCCGCCGCTCGTAACCATGCGCCGGGCGGTTCACGACGTCTCCAAGCCCCCACAAAGTCGATGAACTGCCGCCATCAAAATTGATCGCGTGTTTAACCCCGAGATCGCGTAAAAATTCAGCCATCTCATAAAAAGTCATCCCGATGCTATACCCCATTTGTCGGCCATCAACCGTAGCGAGGAAAAACTTATCGTCGTTGAATCCCAATGCACTGCGCGGGTGTAGACGAATACCGTTGTGGTGGTAGGGAGCGGAGCCTCCGCCGGACTGATGAAATTCAACAAGCTCAGGTTCGATCTCCCCATTGCGTAACAGACGAATATTCCCGCCGATTCCGTGAGGAACATGCTGCCATTTGTCGGGTGAAAGGGCGATTTCAAGTTTTCCGGTTGCACCGTCGCGCAGTATTGACCGCCACCTCTGTGCTAATCGCCGGTCTAGGGAAAGCACAACGCCACGTCGCGGGATGGTACTATTGCCCCTCATGTTGACGGCATCGATCACGAAACGGCTGCGATATTTTCCGGTAACGGGAAATTTGAGTTGCGTGAGGACCACTTCATAACCACCGCGTGTGAGGGTTTGCTCACCAAACCGAGGCGTGTAGATAACAACTGGACATGCGGGCTCGCGAAGCTGATTGATACAACCGAACTCAAGTATTTCCCCATCAATGTGGATAGCGCCATTCAATTGAACCGCATCCATCAAAAATTCGCCATCGGTTGTCACGCCGAAGCTCGTTTCGCCCCAGGGGGAGAGCGGAGAATACCCCCACCGGTCACGCCGGGAGGGGATACTCACCAATTCCCAATCTTGAATATGGAGATTAAAGATCATTCCCCCGCGTCCCATGCCATCTTCGCGAATACCGAAACTGCCGTTGACACCGGCTAACATCAGAATACCTTGTTCTTTGAGCCTTGCGGCCATGCTGCGAATCGTTTCTCGCCCCACGATTTGGCTGTTGGCGAGTTCAACCCCGAAGCGAAGATTTTTGGCGGTTCGGTCCATCTCGGCGATATAAACCGCCGCTTGTCGCTTACTCCACCAATCGCGGTAGAGCCGCATGCCCTTAAACCAATTGGCCTTTTGAAGATAATCTCGTCTTTTCGACGAAGGATTAGGGGAATCGCCAACTTGCTTTCTCGACATTTGTGGGATTGCAGAAGAAACAGCCGTCATTAGACCAGGCCCGGGTACAGTCGTTCGTAACGCCCCAATCACCAGAATCAAGAAGATTATCAGCCCCCAAACGGTAAATATTCTCATGAGATAAGTGCGTTGATCGTTACCTTTCATTGTCGATTGACCTCATTTTCGTTGATGCAGATGACTTCATTCGGATAACTATTTGAACATTATAGCGAAAACTTGGTCGCGGTGCAAGCACAATTGTTGGACGTTGGCAAACCGGTTTGACACGCAGCAAGTATTGAAGTAAAATAACCTCATCAATTGAAGCCTTCCGGTTATCTTGCTCGCGTCGCAGCCGCGCAAACGGGAAACGCAGTGAAACCGATATATCTCTGATGACATCTCAACGGCTCTGATCGACCTCAATTTTGGAATGAAGGGCTTCAACCTCACTTCGATTTGCTACGTCTCATAGGGACAGAGGAGGTATATAAAATGTCTGATAATTACATGATGTCAACGGATAAACAACTCTCCTTTTGTTTGAGAGGTTGTAGTACCGCTCAACTGGAGAGCAACAAATTTCCTTTTAAGACGGTTCTCAGCCTTTCGTCCCTGATCGATTTCTGGATGGAGGGACTCGCCAGCGGCCACGCTGTGAAGGTGGCTTGTGCCAAGCGGATTCAGCAAGCTTTGGAGGCAGCGCCGGAGTTGCTGGAGCCTATCGAAGATTTCTCGGTGATTGAAAAGCATAAGGAGCTTGTGGACATGCTCATGACGGTGGCCGTCCCACCGGCTTTTTGGGACCGAGATTTCTCTGCGGCGATGCCCCCGTTCACTTACCGGAGTTTCTACGCCACGCCGTCTTTTGAACGCTTTCTGTTGTCTGCGGACGGCACCCCCAAAGGTCAAACCAACTTCGATGAACACACGATGTTCTGTGTGAAAGTGCTGAATGCCTACAGTTACATTTTGGCGAAGTTTTATGGTATTAAACGTGACTTCGACTATCCGATCATTTTCACAACGACGGATGCAGATACCGGACTGGACCGCCACTTTCAGATGAACTTTGATCCACAATTCTGCGAGATCCGAAAGGTTGGAGAACCCAAGCCGCTGACGGAGGAAGACAGAAAGCAACTCCTCGCTAACCTGACAGACCTGGGGGTATTGATGGAATTAATACCGCCGGAACATTTTGAATTTCACGGTTTTGTTGTCATCGATGCGGTGGATGTGACGGATGGGGAGGTACTGTCTGCCATTAAGCACGACCTCATCGAGAAAGGGTCCGTTGTTTCTCAAACAAGATTCAAGAGTTTGCAGGAGAAACTGAGAACGCTTTTCCGGCGGCCAGAGCTCGTGCTCGGTCTTGCTGCCTTGCAGGGAGAACAGGTTCTGCTGCTCAATTCTGGTGCAAAAATCGAGAAAAATTGTATCTTTCACGATTCGGTGCACTACAAAATCTCGGACTTTGCGGGGTCAATCTATGACCGCGCGATTGAACAGGGAGAACCTTTGATCATCGAAGATCTGACGGTTGAACCCAATCGTACTGTTGTCGAAGAGGAGATGATTCGGCACGGCGTGAAGAATGTCATTGTTGCGCCGCTCTACTATCAAGACGAACTCATCGGTACGCTGGATCTCGCTTCCCCCAACCCCGGGGATCTGAATGCGATGAACGCGATGAAATTGTGGGACGTCCTGCCTCTATTTTCCGTAGCGATCAAACGGAGCATGGACGAACTCGAGAGCAACATCCAGCGGCTGATCAAAGAGAAATACACTGCGGTTCACCCCTCAGTGGAATGGCGTTTCCGCGAGGCTGCCCTGAACTTCGTTGAAGCACAACGGTTGGGAGGGCATGCGGAAATCGAGCCCATTGTGTTTGAAAACGTCTATCCGCTGTATGGAGTCTCCGATATCAGAAACTCTTCGACGCAACGCAATACTGCCATCCGGGAGGATTTAGCCGAACATCTTACACTGGCAAGAGAGATTATTCGCCTCGCGGCAAGCTATAAACCACTGCCTTTTCTTGATGAACTCTCCTATCGCATCGGCAAGCACATCGCGGAGATTGAGTCCGGCCTGGGTTCAGGGGATGAGGTGAGTATCATCGAATTTTTGCGCCGGGACGTTGAACCCTATTTCGATCACATGCAAGCGTTTGGGCCCGGTATGCGAGAGAAGATCCAGGCATATCAAGCCGAACTGGACCCGGAGATTGGCACCCTATATCGGAGACGTCAGGATTTTGAAGAGAGCGTCACCCTGATGAACGAAACCATCTCGGCTTATCTCGATGAAGCGCAGGAGAAGGCGCAGGCGATGTTTCCTCACTATTTTGAGAAACACACCACCGATGGGGTCGACCATAGCATCTACATCGGTGCCTCGCTTGTTGCAGACGGGAAGTTCGATCTCCTGTACTTGAGAAATCTCCGGTTGTGGCAACTCACGGTCATGTGCGAGGTGGCACAGCAAGCCGAACGATTAAAAGCGGACCTGGCGGTACCTCTGGAGATGGCACACCTCATTGCGGTTCAGAACACTCCGCTGGCGATTCGTTTCCGTTTTGATGAGAAACAGTTTGATGTTGATGGCGCCTACAACATCCGATACGAGATTATGAAGAAGCGAATCGACAAAGCTGTCATCAAGGGGCGTGAGGAGCGGCTGACGCAGCCGGGGAAGATCGCCATCGTCTACTCACAGCCAAAGGAAGCCGTTGAGTACCGAGAATATATCGACTACCTTCAAGCGTCAGGGTATCTGACCGATGAGGTAGAGGATGTCGGACTGGAAGACCTTCAGGGAATTCAGGGGCTGAAGGCACTGCGAGTTTCGGTGAACATACAGGATGGTTTGGCTCAGCCGGCGGGCATTCCATCAGTAGACGCTGAAGAAGAGAGCGTAAAGACCACCTCCGAGTAGAGATTCTTCAGTAATACCGTTTTGAGTTTCAGATGAGCCTAGTCTCAAATCCCCCTCAAGCCCCCTTGGGAAAAGGGGGAATGAGGGGGATTTTATTGGCTGTTCCGTAGTTCTTGTATTTCTTACGAAATGGGCTCATTGAAAACTACAAATGGTATAAAGACTGTAAAGTTATTTTGCAGGTGTTTGTAATGT
>JAPUIP010000708.1 GCA_027296925.1 Candidatus Poribacteria bacterium
AGGCGGCTGCCCATTCGGGTTGTGTGTATTCTGCGTTGAGGTAATTGTCCGAGAGCACGGCGATGGTTCGTTCGGTGCCTGTGGCCGCCTTCTGCATTTCCATCACAAAGTTGCCACCCGGACGGAAATCCCACGCTTGAATAACGACCTCATAACCCGCTTCCTCCAACGTCCAGGCGATCCATTCAGCCCAGGGTTTGTCTTTGCCGTTGTAACTGATAAAGAAGTCTTTCATAGTTTGACCTTTTGTCCGGAATCGGCCATTTGATGGGAAGGCGACGGGCCTACCAAGCCAAGATTCGGATTTGGCAGGCCCCTCACCCTCCCCACTCAATCGAGGCAAAAAGACCTCGCGCAAGTCATAATTTCGGTATGGCTTGCGGGGCTTTTCTCCACAAGCCCGCGTTACCAGAATTGCTCAAGGCCATCTCCGGAACGTAGTTGCTATAATCGGAGATTTTTCCATGTGTGACGGCATAAACGACAATGTTAATCAGTTGTCGCGCCGCATGGGGCGCAAACGCCTTGAGGATCTGATTGCGATTGGGGTTCTCTTCGGAGACCTTCTGTCCCTGGAAAGGCTGCTGGATGGCGCCATCCAGGACATGCATCATGGCTTCCGTATCCACCAAAACCGCAAGCCGTCCATCAATGAAGATGCCTTGCAATTCGGCGTACGGCCCGTGATGAATGGTCCTCTTGCCCATTTTCCGTATAGGAAAGCGCAGCGGGCCATTCAATTTGTAGTAAGCACTGTAGATCTCGTGCTCATTCGGAATGAAAGTGAGTTGATGCTCCGGCAAGATCTGTTTGAGCACCTTGAGTGCAGGATACATGGCTTGTGGCGTATTCCCATGCGTCAGCAGGTAGATAAATCCACCACGATTGACGACATACTCACGGAGTCGCTGAACTTCCTGTTGCGTATAGCCATGTCTGATGCGTGGGCGACGAAGCAGCCAGGTTGGAAAGTCAGATGGCGGAACATGCTCCATGAAGACGATCGGCGCTTCAAAGAACGCGGCATCATTAATCGCCACAGCATCAACCAGTTGTGTCTGGAGTCCGGTTTTTTGATTGAGCGATTTGATTACGTAGGGCAGACCTGCCCCAAATCGGAGTTCTCCGATTCGCGTACTTCACGAAGCTGTTCTCGGGTGGTGACGTACATCCTCGAAGCGGACGAGATTCAACCGCCCGATGATGTCCCGTCCACGCCCCATAACGATAGCTCCCGGCGTCCCTTTGGGAAGTTCAGGCACACCATTACCGAGAACAATATTATCCGTAACGTCTGCGAGGGAGTCATTGACGTTGGAGGCACCGTGTGAGTCAAGCAGTGAAGTCAGCCCAACGTCATTTTTTCCATGCGCTTGATCCAAACCGCTCCATGCGCTCAACGCGCCCCGTCCGACACGCCCTCCGAAATTCATACCAGATCCTGTGCCAACGCTATT
Source organism: Candidatus Poribacteria bacterium (assembly GCA_027296925.1). Lineage (GTDB taxonomy): Bacteria > Poribacteria > WGA-4E > WGA-4E > PCPOR2b > JAPUIP01. Next base: position 1,458 of record JAPUIP010000708.1, read on the forward strand.
CGCAGAGAGGCGCCCGTCATCCAATCCAGAAAGAAGCGGTGTATCCGACTGGAGGGGTAAATCGACTTTCGTGGCAAGGGGTTTAGCGCAGCAAGAGGTATTGGCAGATGAAAGGGAAACGTCCACAACCTGTGGACGCGGCTGCAAAACAGAGGTATCCTTTGTGACTGCCGATGGCACAGATACGAGGGGGGATTTCACTTGCTCGTTTCTGATAGCGAGTGTCTGTGTAGATACTGACTGTAACTCGACTTGAAGGTGGGGCACCGGCTTGGGCACAGGGACAACGGTTTCGATTCGCGGCGCCCTTTGAACCGCTGTTAACGGCTCAATTTTGAAAATGCTAACATGGATGGTATCGCTACTACCTGGCAACTCCTGGTTGATTGCGATATAGCTGAAGCCAATCACAAGGCATAAATGTACCGCTAGCGAGATTAACCAGAAGCGGTACTGACAATGCGATTTCATAAGTCTTCCCTCCCTAAGTTTTAGGCGTTCATCTCTCGTATCAGTCCTCGTCCATGACCACCTGAATCATTGCGTTGATATAGCCGAACTCATAGGCGAACGCCTGACGGCCGCTCTCCGGGTCTTTATGTCCCGGCGCGTGGTCGGGCACAACCATGTGTGGGTAGCCTACTTCCTTGAGAGCTTGCATGTTTCGGCGCATGCTCATCACCCCTTCGTCGGGCCACACTTCTTGAAACTTGTTGCGGGCGCCGACGATGTTGCGGAAGTGACACAGGAACATTTTCTTCCGTGAGCCGAAGTAGCGGATGATATCGGGCACCTCATTCCTGGGCTCTGTTACGCTTTCTGCCATGCAGCCCAGACACAGATTGACACCGTGATACGGGCTGGGACAGATTTCGATAAATCGCTTGAAGCCCTCGAATCCGCCGAGCACCCGATCGACGCCGCGATAGCCGGGCGGCAGCCACGGATCGCAGGGGTGACAAGCCATTCTGACTTTGCACTCGGTTGCCACCGGGATGACCCGTTCGAGGAAGTAAGTGATACGTTCCCAGTTCATCTCGGCAGTGACCGGCGTCTCGAATCTCGGTGTGGTGGCATCGGCTTCTTCGAGATTCCAGGTGCTATAGCGAGACCCTCCACGTCCGGGCGGCTTGCTCTCGGTCCGCTGGTTCTCCAGGGCGCACAGGAAGTACTTAATCGCCGGTATGCCGGCTTCGGCTGCCTGTCGAACCATGTTGCAGACGAGCTCGATCTCTTTATCGCCTTCCTCCCGGTTGCCGAGCATGTAGTTCGGTATGCCACCTCCATTCACGTTGAGGTGCGCGAGCGGTATCGCGACCATCTCCATATCGATGCCGAATCTGGCGCATTTCTCCTTCTTCTGTACCAGTTCCTCGACATCCCACCCGTACGCGCGGTGGAACGTGATAAAGTTCTCATTCTTGTTGGACACTCCGTGTCTTGCCAGGTATTCCAGATCTTCGTCCGACGTGTTAAACTGCTGTGTACCGACGTGCATTTGATTCTCCTTAGGTAATGTGGTTGGCGGAAGTTGGTCGTGTGTTGATTGCCCCTCTTGGCACAGCTAGAAACTTGGGCAATTATATAACCTCCCTAAAAAGTCGTCAAGCCCAAAACGTCAGCGTTCGCATTCCGACGCCTCTATCAGCAGCTCGAATTCCCGGTAGAGCGAGAGCAATCCATCCGCCGAATTGTCATTGAAGAGACAGCGGGCGTAAGGCTCATAAGGGCGGTACTGTTCCTTGAAATAGCGGATAATCGCATCACGTTTCGGTTCAATTTTGCCGGCTTCAATTGCGTCGCATAAAATCCGATACGGCGACCACTGATGCAAGCGGTCACGAAAGATGGTTTCTGCCTGATCTTTGGCGGAGACATAGGCCGTTCCCATCGGCGTCAGGGAGTAGTGAACATGCCGGCCGACCGGTCGCTTCGACACAAAGCCGAGAATGATCAGGTCATCGAGGGCTTTGCGAATTCCCTTCTCCCCCGTTTTCCACCCCCGTCGTTTCAGCCACTTCTGGATAACGCGTAGCGGTTGATCTTGGCACTTACCGACGGCTTGCGCTGTGGCTTTGAGCGCATTATAGACTCGCGCCGCGTACCCGAAAAGCGCATCCTCTAACTCCCATGCCTCCCACAGGCTGAGATCGGATTTCCGATCCGCGATCAATCGTACCGTACTGTCTGCTTCGGCGTAGAGAAAATGCCCCGAACTCAATTGGTGCTGCGCGATCGACAGCTTGGGCAACCGACGTATCCATCTTTCGAGTGGGTCGGGGAAAGCGATGAATTCCGGAAAAGCGGCAAGTGGCGCGCCGGACTGTGGCGGCTGCATCCGGAGTTGGCTCCCGGTGACGCTGGTGATGAGATTGCCACGCAAATCAAACGCATCCAGCAACACCGACGCCGGCCCTGATAGACGCGAAAGGACGTGTGGACGCAGGTCTTTCCAATCCACGAGCACAATTTCAAGGGCATCCATATTCTGCTGCCATTCACGCACACTGTCATCGAAGCCGTTCAGCGAGACACACACAATGCCGTGACATTCTAGATCTTTTGCCGCCTGCTCGCGCCGTTGCCTCCCAATGTCTCGGACGGAGGCGGGGCGTTTTTCAAAGAACTTTACCTCCAGCAAGTAACGTCGCGAACCATCAGACAAGATGCCGTCGCACTGATATAACTTGCCGGACTGCCCGTACAAACAGCTTGACCACTCCTCGACGGCGAGCCCACTGACTGAATTGTAATAGCTCAAGATCAGAAATTCAAAGGCATTGCCGCGCCGTGATGGCGACGTTGGGAGGGCGATCTGCGCTGGCTCCGTCCCTTGTGATCTGATTGGCCGGGTATCTTCCGCTAAAATTGAAAATGCAGTCGGTTGTGCGTAGATCTGTCGGTCTGCCATCGTCTCGGTTTCTTACACTGATTTTCAAAAACAGACTATCGATTCTACCTGTCATCCTGAAGCCAGCGAAGGATCTCTATTGCCAAGAGTGAAGAGATTCTTCGTCGCAGGGCGCCTCAGAATGACAAATGTAGGCGTTATTAAATCGCCATTCCTTAGGAATTTGCCCTATTGTATCAGAGCCCCGGAAGTGAGTCAATTTCTTTTTGCGTGTGTTCGGGCGACTGCATTCTTGGCTGGCATCGAAAACGGTGGGCGTTTCGGAATCATCCTTCACTGCATTCGGACCCCTCACCCGTCCAAAATG
>JAPUIP010000709.1 GCA_027296925.1 Candidatus Poribacteria bacterium
ACATGCCGCTGCTGAGCGACACCTTTGACGAAGCCAATTGTGACGCATTCATCGCCGACAAAGAAACGTTGTGGTCACCGTACGGATATGGGCCATGGGCTTTTATCGTTGATGGCAATTTTGTCGGGTGGGGTGGATTACAGCCGGAAAACGGGGATGCTGATATCGCGCTGGTTCTGCATCCGAAAAGCTGGGGAATGGGCAAGCCGATCTACGACGAAATTATCAAGCGGGCATTTGGCGCGATGGGTCTCGAGTCCGTGACCGCTCTCCTCCCGCTCACCCGACGTCACGTCAAGGGATTGCAGCGACTCGGTTTTGAGCGAGAGGGTGATGTGGAATATTTGGGTGAACGGTTCATTCGCTATCGACTCCATGCACCATCGAAGTCGATGCGTCGCAGAGGCGCTGGGCGTAACCGACCACATTTGGTCAGTGGATGAGATGTCAACCTATCAAACTATAGCAGTCCACTCAGCCGCATTTTATCTTGCGGTAATGCGACGCTATTACTGTACCCGGCCATCTGCCACAGTTTGGAGGCATTGCCCAGCGCGCAATAACGATGTGCTGATACGGCGCAACAAGGAGAAAGGAAGTCATGGAATATGTGAATTTTGGAAAAGCGGGCGTTAGAGTGAGTCGGTTGGCGCTTGGTTTGGGATTCAGAGGGCAGCCCGATGAGGGCGAAGCGCAAAAGGTCATCGAATACGCCATTGCTCAGGGGATTAACCTCATTGACTGCGCCAACGTCTACGGGACAATGGACGACCGTGCCAACACCGGTCGTTCAGAAGTGATTCTGGGCAAAGCATTGAAGGGCAAACGGGACGATGTCGTGATTACCTCGAAGGTTGCTAGCCAGATAGGCGACGGTCCCAATGACCAGGGGCTGTCCAGGTACCACATCATACGTGAAGTCGAGAGATCCCTGACTCGCCTCAACACAGACCGTATCGATATCTATCTGGTCCATTCATTCGATGAATCCACTCCCCTTGGGGAGACGGTTCGCGCATTGGACGACCTGGTTCGCTCGGGTAAAGTGTGCTATGTCGGATGTTGCAATTATACCGCATGGCAGGTTTGTAAAGCCTTGTGGATGGCCGATATGATTCACGCGACGCCGTATATGTGTGTGCAGAACCCATACAATTTGCTCAACCGGAGTCTTGAGGGCGAAATGTTTGGGTTGGTACCCGACCAGGGGTTGGGGGTCATGGTATACAGCCCATTGGCAGTGGGACTTCTCAGTGGCGCTTATTCACCAGACCGTCCGGCGCCGGTGGGGTCACTGTGGGCAACGCGACTTCGGGCGGAATTTTCGCAAGCCATGCAAGGCGCCGCCAGTGAAGTGATCTCCACTTTGATTGAGCTTGCGGCAAAATTGGGCAAGACGCCTGCACAGTTGGCTCTCGCCTGGGTGCTCTCCCACCCAGAAATCACGGTAGCCATCACAGGTGGGGACACCGTGGATCATATCAACGACAATATCGGTGCGGTTGGTTGGACGCTCGACGATTCGGTGCGCGAAAAACTCGACGCCGTTTCGGCATCGTTCATCTTTCACCCGCTTCGTTGATGCGTGAACTCAACGATGCGATTGCTCACGGCGGTGCAAACGCTGAACAGGAGGATGATATGACCGTTGTTGTTCTGAAAGTGAAATCTCAGATTCATACAACCGACGGTTGCTGATTTACCTCTCCGTTTTGAGGGGTGCCGTCGAGCAAACTGATCCGGTGTCGATTGAAAGGAGATCTGTTCAATGTCCAACACACGCCTGCTAAATATCGTTCGGCCGTGGATCCAACAACACCTTGGCTTCCCATACGCGGCCATGAGTGAAAACACGGTGCCGGTGTTAGCCGCTGGCGCGGATACGCTGGACTTGCCTCTCCGAGCAATCAAAGTCGGGAACAAGGCCGCACTCGCCGCACGGGAGGAGTGGGTCGACGGACTGAAGCCGATTGTCGATGACCTACCACTGGACATGCTCTTTTCCGTACTCGGCGCTTACAACCTGGCGCGCATCACGTTGCCGGACGGCGTGGGTATCTGGGGACCGATCTGGTATTTCTTCGCAGACGAGGAGGCCTGGCAGCCGTATGATGATGATCGCCTGGTACACTTTCGCCCCTCCGACCTGACAAACGTGGACTACGACCTGTTTTGGCACTGCTCTGCCGACTCGCTTGCCGGATTCGGAATTTTTGATGACGACCGGTTGATCGCCCTGGCGACCGTGTGGAACGCCGGGGATCCGATGTGGGAGATCGGGATGGACGTCGTCCCCGGCGCGAAGCTGGCGGGTCTGGGACGCACGGTAGTCAGCGCTGCCGCACGGTGGATACTGGACCATGGCAAGTTTGCTCTGGGGACAACGGCCCCCTTCAATGTGCCGTCCGCGCGAACGCTGCGATCTGCCGGTTTGCGGCACGTCTTTACCGGCATGAACGGCACGGAGGGAATCATGCAGATTGGACCGCAGCCTTTGGGTCTGCCTTATCCATCGGCCAAGGTGCATAACCTCTATCCGGAGTGGGCGATGAACACCGACATTTTGCCGCAAAGGAAAAGCGAAGTAGACGCTGACGGAATTGAAGCCTGAGATGTCTGCCGATGCGATAATTGAGGCGGTGATGGACGATGTGGCGGCTTTCAGCCGTGAGAACGCCGAACGCGCAGATGACATGACGGTAGTGGTGGTCAAGGTGCAATGAATTGGATTGAAGCTCGATGGGGAGCTTTCCATGCAATGCTTAAATTGTCAATTTGAAAACCCAGCCGGGATGAAATTCTGCGGCGAGTGCGGAACACCGCTGAAGATGTGGCAAACCCTGTCTCACGACGGCGGGCTCACCTGGGAAACACCGATCTTGCGCTTTGAAGACGTAGGGCGTGGCCGGGATCCGGACGAGCCGGAGTTGCTGCGCTCACTCGATGGGGCCCAGATGCTGTGTTTGCTACGGGAAAACCGGCGGCAAGGCCATTCACTCATGGCCGTCTCCGGTGACGAAGGGGCGACGTGGTCTTCTCTGCGGGAAACGCCGTGGGGTCTGACAGGCGACCGGCATAAGGCACGCTATACGGCTGACGGTCGGTTGGTCGTCGTTTTCAGAGATATGGCGCCGGGCAGTCCGTCCAAAGGGAGCTTTGTCGCCTGGGTGGGCGCCTATGACGACGTCGTAGCCGGACAGCCTGGCCAATACCGTATAAAGCTATTGCACCAGCACGGCCCCCGCACCTCCGATTGCGGCTATCCGGGATTGGAATTGTTGCCGAACGGTACTCTAGTCGCAACCACCTATGTTAAATACCGACCGGGTCCTGAGCAAAATTCCGTAGTGAGCGTGCGGTTCAAATTGGAGGAACTGGACAGTCGGGTCTGGAGGTAGCACCAACCCGAGGTGGCCGGGTCGTTCTGCGACCGGTTTCAGCATTTTCACAATTCGGGTTCGCGATGGCGACGTGACGCTGCGCATCTACAACTTGCAGGGGGAGTTGATACGGACGTTGGAACGCGGTAGACAGGCTGCGGGGGTGTACCTGAGTCGAGAGGAAGCGGCGTATTGGGACGGGATGGATAGCGCAGGACAGCCGGTCCCCTCTCAGCCGAGGATCCTCTCAGCCGAGGACAAGTTTCCATAGCCAGCGGCGTCTATTTCTACCAGTTGGTCACGGGTGAATTTAAGCAAGTCAGACGCATGGTCGTCGTGAAATGAGGCGCTGCAAGAGAAGGGGAGAGAAATGAGGCGTGGGTATTTCTGGTTCTTAACAGGCATGATGATGACAGCAGGGCGCTTGGCTCTGGCAATTG
>JAPUIP010000071.1 GCA_027296925.1 Candidatus Poribacteria bacterium
CGGAAAGGGGCATGAAAATTCGACCCACTATCCCCATGATTCCGATTCGCAGCCTCTTGTCCCGCAAGACCCACCCTCAGTCGCTGATGTCATCGTCGCCGACGTGACGCGGGAAGGGGTTATTATCCGATGGAAGACGGACATCCCCGCCACCAGCCAAGTTGAATATGGAGAGACAACAAACTACGGCAGAAAGAGCCGGCTTTCCTCCCGCCTTGTCACGGATCACGAGGTCGGACTCAAGAATCTCAACCTGTCCGCGGATTATCACTTTCGTGTCCGGTCTTCCGCTGGAAAGGGACAGCCAACCACGATCTCCGATGACGGTGCATTTACCACCGCGTCGCCCAGTTTTTCACAAGACATCCTGCCCATTTTCCAGATCAGTTGCAGTCTAGGCGTGCGCTGCCATGCAGATGCGGTCGGCTTCTCGAAACTCAAGCTGATTGATTACGACGCGATGCTCAAAGGCGGCGTCAGCGGGACGCCGATTGTTCCGGGGGATGCGGAGGGCAGTTTGCTGTTCCAACGGATTACCGGTCAGAAGCCCCCGCCGATGCCGCTTGACAATCCCGCCCTGAAACCGAAGCAGATTGATCTGATAAAAAAATGGCTCGATGCCGGGGCGAAGAACGATTGAAAGCAGATGAAAATGGAATTCGCTAAAACTTGCGTCTTGATTCTCATTTCAGCCATTGGAGCGTTTCAGATTTTCAAAGCCAGCCCAGAATCGGTTTTCGCCCAAGGCAAACCCGAAACGCCATCGCCCGTTATCCCCCTTTCCGGCACGCAACCTGTACAGCCAATACACATGTGAGAATTCCTTATGCAGCCAGTAGAACCAGTGCCTTTCGCTGAATCATCAGTTCTTGAGTCACATCAATCGGTGCTTCGGCCGAACTCTCACCCGACCATTGCTCGGCGACCAACTCCAACCCCGGAATTCCCCCGAATCCTGTAACCTTGGGGGTAACGCCGGCATACCAAGTGATTGGTGGCTGATAACCGAGGCTGCCATGTCCCCGATATTGGTTGTAGTCAGTCTCAAACTGCGCCACGAACTGCTGAAGTTCCTCCACATCGGCAAAGTCTCTGAGGGTGAGGCATTCGGTTGAAAGAATCTTGATGAACGCTTCCGCTTTGCCATTGCTCTCCGGATAATAGGCACTGATAAGGCGGTGGCCAACCCCTTCGCGGTCGAGAAAGGCATCGAGTTGTCCCACCGAATTCTGCCACACCGAGGTAAAAGCCGTGGCGTTATCGGTGAGAATCTCTTTCGGTTTACCATAGCGGTCAAAAGCCGCGGCAAGCGCGGCGATTGTCGCTTCCGCCGTGGGCTGTTCCACGATACAGATATCCAAGCAGAAGCGGGAGAAATCGTCGAGAATAACTCGCAGTGAAACTTTCTGTCCATTTTCGAGTGTCAACGGCCCCTTGAAATCGAGATGCCACCGTTCGTTGGCATCTCGGCGTCGGTAGCGGCGCCGCAAAAGCCCATCCGACTTCCCCAAAGGGTGATAGGTTTTGGTCGGCAGATGATACTGGCGAAAAATCTGGTGACAACGGGTATGGGAAATCGTCCCAATCTCCCGGCGTTCTAACTCCGTGCTGAGACGGCGTTCCCCCCAGCCAAGGAGAGTTCTTATCACGACAACCCAGAATTTCAACTCCGTGTGAATCTGATAGTGAATCGTCAAAGGGCGCTTTGACTGGTCTAACAAACCGCGCCAGCCCTCCTTGCGGTTGCGTTGGTCCCATCGGCGGATAGTGGAGCAACCGACCTGCCATTTGAGAGCCGTTTGTTGAGCCGCATCTTGTTCGCGGGCGCCCTCCTTTTTGAGGGCACGGTAGAATACAACGGCTTTCTTGCGGTTCTTGGCGATGTTGATTTGTTGCCTGCGCTTATAGAATCGGGTGCGCTTTTCGCGGTTCTGTGCTTGCTGAAGTTGTTTCTTACGTTTGCTTGCCAGGGTCCGATTCCGTGCCTGCTTGGGTTTGCGACGTTTTTTGCGTTTCATAGTTCGGTACTCCTTTGCAAAATGTTGAGTGGGATTGCCTCAACATATCACATTGGAATACCGGATGGCTCACACGTTGGGGCGATCCGTTGGAACGGTGAAAGCGCATCTCTTCCACGCGACCCGGAATCTGCAAAATAACCTTCGCCCTTATCTGCAAGATGATGATCATTGATGATTGTCCCAAACAGAGTTTTCAATATTAATTTTTTGTCTTTGATTCGTGTGTCTAAAAAACTTGCCGTCTCAACCCACAATCGCCAAGGAGGAGTTCGAATGAAGTCTGTATTAACGGTATTGAGCCTTTTCCTTTTATCCCTTGTCACGACAACACCCCAAACCTGGGCGGGCAATCGTGTGCTAAGTTTAGCAGGTGATGGGGATTATGTCGAGATTGCCGACAGCGAGGTGTTGAATTCGATTCACCGCCAGGTCACGATGGAAGCGTGGATCAAAGTGAGTCGGTTTGCCAACGAATGGATGCCGATTCTCTACAAAGGGGACAACCAACGCCCTGCCGGTCGATTTTTGGGTCATCGAAGCTATACCTTATGGTTAAACAATACAGGGCGGCTTCATTTAGCGGCGGCGCCGAGTGGTCAAAGCCAAACCAGCCTCAATTCTCCGGGGCTGATTCAACCCCTGACGTGGTATCACGTCGCGTCGGTTGTTGATGCGCAAAACGGTGTGATGAAGCTCTTCATCGACGGCACGGAAGTCGCCCGCCGCACGTTTGCCGGCGCGGACATTCGGCGCAGTGATCTCCCGC
>JAPUIP010000710.1 GCA_027296925.1 Candidatus Poribacteria bacterium
AACTCATTGTCACCGTCTCTCTTTAACTTTAATAGGCCGTTTATTGACACTGAGACTCAGTATCAAAAAGTGCTTATAAAAAATAAGCAAAGCCATTCGCTTTGCTCTATTTGCGTCATTGATTGTTTGAGACTCAACACCGGATAGATTTACGGAAGGAAACCACTAGACTTATACGCGTGTTTGACTTTAGCTATGATATTGAGACTCAGTATCATCTAACATGATGCAGTAATTATAACTTTGCGGAGTCCATTTGTCAAAGTTATTTTGCCAATAAATTACATTTTATATATCGCATTCAAACCTAAATGTAACGCCTGACCGTCTGATGTAATCCGGCGCAACGCTTAGATAGATCACAGTTTCCGCTTGACTCTAGCGGTGCCTTTGACTATAATTCGTGGCATACGAACAAACGAGCGGGAGAAGAACGCCCCGAAATCAAGATGCCGATTGAAGGATTCTCACTTTGCTCACTTTTTCCTTTTCGGCGACCGTACGAAATGTTCAACCCCAATGATTGTCACAACTCAAGAGAGTTTGGTCCGTCAACCAGAAGCTTTAGGGAGAAATTAATGGAACTCTTGAAGGAACTTTGTGAAACGCCCGGGATTCCGGGGCGTGAGGAGCGGCTCCGGGCGATTGTGCGTCGTGAGTTGTAACCGATTGTTGATGAGATGCGTATTGATGCGCTTGGAAATTTAATCGGGGTCAAACGGAATCCCGGCGCCAAAAAGCTCATGATCGCTGCTCACATGGATGAGAAAGGTGATGCCGCAGACCTTGCGCTGCAATGATTCGATAAAAGAGGAGATATGCATGCAAATCCAACAGCCCTCTACCGCCCGTAAGCAATATGAGGTTGATGGGTTCTTCATTCAGGCGGAGCCGCTCATTCCTGAAGCGCTCGTTCAACGCGCAATCGAAGGTATGGATGCCCTCCGATCGGGTGAATACGAAACCGGCGTGCCTCCGCGGCCGTCGTATTGGGAGCCCGGCGATGACCCGCAAAAGCTATGCAAAATTGAGATGCCTCAGATCGCCAACCGTGCGATTATGGAGTTGGTCAGTCACCCAAGCATTGGGAAGTTGGCTGCGGCGATCACGGGGGCACAGATAGTGCAGATCTGGTGGGTCCAGTTGCTCTACAAACCTCCCACTACCCCAGACGGTTCGAGTCACACGAACATTGGTTGGCATCAAGATCGCCAGTATTGGCGGGTATGGGAAGCGGGCAGTGAACTGTTTACCGCGTGGGTCGCGCTCAGTGATGTCACCGCTGACTGCGGCCCCATGAGGTTCGTGCGTGGATCGCACAAGTGGGGATTCCTCAACCGGGGTGACTTTTTCGGTCAGAACCACGAGGCACAACGCAAGGAAATCCAGGTACCCGGCAACGAGAAATGGCAGGAGGTCGCTGCTATACTGCCGCCCGGAGGCGTTAGCTTTCATCACAATCAGACCTATCACGGCAGCGGCGCCAACTTGTCAGCGGAACCACGACGTAGCTTCGCGATTCACCTTCGGACGGAAAAGTCGAAGCCGGTCGACGATCTCCGGAAAGGACTGACCGCATTTATCGACGACCCCACGTACTGCCCTGTGGTCTATCGGAATGGCGTTTAAGCCACCGAAGAATTCAATGGGAAGCACATCGTTGAATGCGGACGATTGACAATAAAAGTGAGCGCGTACTGAAAGGGAATCCATCACGCAGTAGAGATTGGAACACACATGAAGGAGGGAAGATAACATGCTGGATAAAAATTACCTTCTTGACGACAAGCAAATGAGGGACTTCATCATCAACGGTTATGTCACGGTTCAAACCGATTTCGCCCCCGATTTCCACGAAAGCATTTACCGGAAAGCCGAAGGCGTGTTTGAAAAGGAAGGCAATCCGGGGAACAATATTATGGCGCGGGTTCCCGAGCTCCATCAGGTCTTCAATCATCCGGTGGTGCGCGGCGTGCTGACTAGCACCCTGGGCCCAAGTTACATCATGCACCCGCACCGTCACTGCCACTTCAATCCGCCGGGGAGTGAGGGACAAGCCTTTCATCAAGACAGCTATGAGGCGGACGAAAATGTGCGCCACCACCGCAGCCGTTGGGCGATGGTATTTTATTACCCGCAGGATGTCACCGAAGATATCGGGCCGACGGCGATTCTCCCCGCCACCCAATACTACAATACGCGCACGGGGGCGCATTCTCAGTCGGAGCTGCCACTTTGCGGGAAGGCGGGCACAGTGACCATCGTGCATTATGATCTCTGGCATCGGGCGATGGCGAACCGCAGTGATAGCAAGCGTTTTATGATGAAGTTTCTCTTTTGCCGGATGGAGGAACCGCAAGCGCCATCCTGGAATGCCGACGCGCCGGGAGGATTGTCTTTTGATAATGGTTCGTCTGCGTTGCAACACCAGGTCATGTGGCGGCATCTTTGGGACTGGATGTCTGGAAAACAGGGCAACGGCGTGAAAGCGGCAAACCCTTCCAGCAATAGCGATGTGCCGAAATGGATCAAAGCGATGCGGGCTGGAGACGAAGCGGCGCGTTGCGATGCGGCAGATGCATTGGGGGTGATGGGAGAATCCGCTCAGGACACGGTGCCGGCTTTGATAGAAGCGTTGCAGGATGAATCAGAAGCAGTGCGTCTCAATGCCGCTTATGCGTTGGGCGCGATCGGTGAACCTGCGGTGCCGGCGTTGATATCAGCCTTACACAAGGAAGCCGAAAAATCTCTTGAGCAGAACCTCGATCGGAGCCATGCCAATCCAAGCCAACTCTATTCGGTTTATGCGTTAAGCGCCGTCGGTCAGCCCGCTGTGCCGACATTGATAGATATACTGTCTGATGAGAACTGGTGGGTTCGTGCGCCGGCAGCGACACTTTGGGGGATATTGGGACCGCTGCAAAAGTGGCGCTGCCGGCGTTGACAAAGGCGCTCCGAGATGAGTCGGCGTGGGTGCGTCGCAATGCAACAGAGGCGTTGGGAACGCTGGGGCCTGCGGCGAAGACTGCTATCCCGGCATTGGCAGAGCTATTGACGGATGAGCATGATTGGGTGCGTCACAATGCGGCGTCCGCGCTGGCGCGGATGGGTCGAGTTGCTGAAGCTGCGGTGCCGACGCTGATAAAGGCGTTGGGTGATGAAACACGATATGTGCGTGGCAATGCGGCGGAGGCATTGAAACAGATTGGCACGCCCGAAGCGCAAAACGTTTTATCGGATTTTCTGTTTGCGTCCCGCTGGTGTCCCCTTAGCTGAATCCGCTGAACGTCTCAGTCTTCCAGCAGGGAACAGGAGGTCGGAAGAATGAAGCCTTACGGTGTCGGTATCCTCGGTAACTGTTGCACGCATGGCGCGGGCATCTGCGGTATGTTCCAGCGCCGCTCCGACACGCGCGTCATCGCAGCTTATGAGCAGAATGCGCGTCGTGCCAACGAATTGCAAGCGGTCTTCGGCGCGCCTCTCGCCGGGTCATACGAAGCGGTCATCAATCACCCGGACGTAGATTTCGTCGCGATTACCTGCGATCCGGGTGACAAGGCGGATATGGTTGAAATCGCGGCGGCTGCGGGGAAGCACATTTTCCTGAACAAGCCGCTCTGCGAAAGTTTGGACAGTGCCCGCCGCATCGCCGAAGCCGTCCAACAGCACGGCGTGCACTTCGTGTACGATATTCCAATGGTTCGTTTTATTCCAGTCTATGCCAGGCTACTGGACGAAGTACGGACCGGGACGCACGGAAGCGTGATGGGCTACCATCACCTCTTCGGGATGAATTTTCCGATGGATTTTGACTTGAAGGGTGTGTGGCCAGAACGGCTCGATCCGCCGGAGAAGGCGGGTGGTGGAGAGATGACCAACATGGGTTGCTATGCCATCGATTACGCGGTTTCGCTGTTTGGTCGCCCGAAAACCGTCACCGCAAAATGGCGAAAGCTGTGGGACGTGTACGCCGAATCGGACGTTGAGAACTTCGGACAGATCGTTCTTGACTACGGAGACTTCTTTGCCTTTCTCGAAGTGGGCAAGCAACAACTCGCCGAAGCGCGCCGTCACAGCAATGCGATGACCATTAACTTCGTCCACAAGACGATGTTTATCGATGCCAGTGCCCAGGTCGTTACAATCAACCACATTGCCCAAGATTACAATGCGTTTGCCGAAGGCGCAACGGCTGTCGGTTCATTCGAGCAACTGCTCGGTGCAATTGAAAACGGCACGCCGCCAACAAGCAACATCGATACCGCCCTCCTTGCCACCGAAACACTGATGGCGGCTTACCGGTCGATTGTCGAGGAACGGACTGTGACGTTGCCGCTGATATCCGGCGAAAATCCTTTGATCGCCATGCGTCGGAAATAACGCAACGCCATCGCGTGTCGGACATCTCGTTTCCTGGTGCGGGGATTAGCGAGGGTCGAGCGACCAAACATAGGGTGTCACTCGACCACTTGCTTTATCATTGGAATAACTCTGTAAAATTTGATGCCTGCAACGCAACTTAACTGCCGGCGTCAAGACCGAGTTTCTCTGAGAATTCAAGCAGTTTGCGCTTCATTTCACTTGCAGCCACTTCGAGCTTTTCCGTATCGATTTTCACCCTTTGAATCCGTTCGTCCTGGTGTGTTCGGAGGCAAAATGCGTGGTTCGTCATCAAATCAAAGGCGGATTGCTCAATGTGTTGTTTCGCAGGACCTGCCGGGTAATACCATCTTTGCCCCTTTGTCTGCTTCAGATTGACGTGGCAATGCCCCTGATCCCCGCCAAAGCAGTCGAGGCGCAACACCTCGTCATCGTAGACATATAAGGAGGCTGCCGGTCCGCGACCGCCTCTGTCTTCTCTCCAATAAACATCTAATCTGACATTATCCTGAATCGGATACTCGACCAAATCGTGTCTTTCCTGAACTGCGTAATTCATCTGTGAATCCCTCCCAAGCAAGATTGCCAATAATTGTTGGTGCATGTCATGACTATCTTCATTGTGTGATGACTGCTGCTAGAACGGTTTTCCCGCTGCATCTCAGGGCATCTCGAAATCCTTATATCCTCGGATTTTCAACTTGATTTTTCCCTGATTTTGCGGTACAGTGTAGCATTCTTAGGGAATAATGTCAATATGGAAAAAAAGGAGTTCTCATGCTCGTTGACATTCACACGAATCTGGGTTGGTATCCCGATCATTTTTCCGACGAATTTGTCGAATTTGCGCTTGCTGCCAAAAAAGCCAAGATGCGGCTAACGCCGGATGTCTATTTCGCCGACGCCCCGGAGGAGGAAAAGAACGCCTTCGACTCCAGGCCCGAGACGCTAATTGAGGCGACGAAGAACTGCGACAAGGTCATTGTTTTCGGGCTGAAGGCGCCCTACTGCGGCATCAACATCCCGCAGGAATTGGTCGCAAACTTCGTCAAGCGGCACGCAGACCGCTTTGTCGGTTGGTGCTCTGTCGATCCGAACGACGAAGATTGTGTTGACCAGCTTGTCTACAACGTCGAGGAACTTGGACTTCGCGGACTGAAAGTCGCCCCAATCTACCAGAACTTCGATCCGCAGGATACGAAGCACCTGCCACTCTTCAAGAAAGCCGAAGCGTTGGACATCCCGGTGATCTGGCATCAGGGCACCTCGTTCGTCCGCCCCGGCCCCCTGAAGTATAGCAACCCGATCATGTTGGAAGATATTGCAGTCGCCTGCCCAAATCTGCGGATGATCATCGCCCACATGGGGCATCCGTGGGAAACCGAATGCGTCGTTCTCATCCGCAAACATCCCAATCTATACGCGGACATCTCCGCGCTTCACTATCGCCCGTTGCGGCATTATCAGGCGTTCATAACCGCGTTGGAGTACGGCGTGGAGCACAAGCTCATCTTCGGTTCCGACTTCCCGTCCGCCACCCCCGATCAGGTCATTGCCGGGCAGCACAAGGTGAACGACATCGTTCAAGGCAGCAACTTTCCCAGATTCCCTGAGGAAGCAATCCACAATATCATCTACGAAAACTGGAAGCAGTTTATTTCCTTCGATTGATTTTTGGCGGAGCGCGACATCACTGCATTCCTGCACAAACAGAGGCTTTTCATGCGAATCACACAGATCGAACCGACTCCCTCAGAAGCGTCGCCTAACAGAATTTTCGGGCAGAATCCACAGGTTACGGATGAACTTCTCGACGACGTGGTGCGTCGGATTCTTTCAGTTGGAACGCCGCTGAAGATCGTGTTGTTCGGTTCGCAAGCTAGAGGGGAAGCAGGCCTTAACAGTGACTTAGACCTCCTGATTATTGAGCCGTCGAATTTGCCCAGATATAAACGCGCGCCGCGTTATCTTCGTGCGCTTGTTGGCATTTTTCCCGCAAAAGATGTGGTTGTATGGACTCCCGAAGAGATCGAGGAGTGGTCGGCTGTGCCCGATGCCTTCATCACAACCGCCTTAGCAGAAGGCAAGATTCTCTATGCGAGAGAACCCGATCCGAAA
>JAPUIP010000711.1 GCA_027296925.1 Candidatus Poribacteria bacterium
TTAATCATGTCCTGGTTGAGATTTTCTGTTTCCCCATCCGCCACGATCTCACCGCGATTCATGATGTGAAATCGTTGACAGAATTCGCGGACAAAATCCAAATACTGTTCAACGATGAGAACGGTCATCCCTTTCTGCTCAACCAGCCGTCTCAAAACCGCCCCAATCTGTTGAATGATGTTTGGCTGAATCCCTTCGGTCGGTTCGTCAAGGATCAGGACTTTTGGATCGGTAACCAGCGCACGCCCGATGGCGAGTTGCTGTTGCTGGCCGCCGGAGAGATCCCCCCCCATACGTTTGGTCATCTCTTTCAAGACGGGAAAAAGTTCGTAAACGTCCTCGGGGATACGGGTCTGCTTGTCCGACCGTGCAGAGAGTCCGACCTTCAGATTTTCCTCGACGGTGAGCTTGGGAAAGATCATTCGACCTTGCGGGACAAAGGCGAGCCCGGCTCGGATGCGGTTGTGTGTCGGGACGCCCACCAGTTCTTGCCCTTCCATTCGGATCGAGCCCGACGACGGTTTGAGCAATCCAATGATATTTTGCATCAGGGTAGTCTTTCCCACACCGTTGCGCCCCATTACGCAGACAATCTGCTCCGTGGGAATTTCGATGTCAACCCCCCGCAATACCTGGACTTCGCCGTAAGAGAATGAGAGATTTTCGACTTCTAACATGATTCATGTCACTCAACTTGAGCGCTGCCGTTGTTTCCCTTTTGCCAATGATACACAAATAAACTATAGGATAACTCAGTCCCCTGAATCTGCTTCAAAATCTCCGGAGCCTTGTCCTGGTACTCCATTCGGAAAACTTCTGCTAACACTTCCCGATCGGGGGCCCTGAAAACGGTGTCCACATTCACATGGGAAAATCCTTGCTCGCGGTAAAATAGCGTATGTTCCTGATGATACTTTTCATGAAAAACGTGAGGATAAACCGCTCTTGCAGTCTTGCCAAATAAGCCGCGATCCGGGTTGACATCAATGATGAAAAAGTGGGCCCCTGGTTTCAGAATCCTTCTGACTTCATGCAGCCCCGGAAGGCAGTCTTCAGTGCCGAAGAAATAGGCAAAGCGCGCATGAGCGATGTCTATAAAGTTGTCCGGGAGCGGTATTGATTCTGCGGAGGCTGCAAGAATGCTTATATTTCCCAAAGGATTATTGCACAGACGGGCGTAAATCTGTTGGAGCATTCTGGGGTCTGGTTCAGCAGCAAAGACATGATTCGCCTTCTGAGCATAACGAACGGCGTGAAAACCCGATCCGGCGCCGACGTCGAGCACCAACTTCCCCGCTATGGGAACTCGCCCCCACATGAGTCGCTCCAAACGCTGATCCGGATCCGTGCAATCGTTTAGATGTGCGTAAGCTGTGAGATTCGTTGCGCCGGGATACGGATAGAACTTGCCTTTCATGCCTACCTCCCCAAATATGCCTCGATGACTTCCTCGTTTTCCTGAAGCTTGCTTAGCGTCCCTTCCGCCATGACTTGACCCTCATTCAAGACTGTTACGAACGAATCCAGGCGACGCACAAAATCCATATCGTGTTCGATGACGATGAGCGTGTGGTCTGTTTTCAATTCGAGCAAGAGCTCTGCTGTCAGCGCCGTTTCGGCGTCGGTTAAACCGGCGGCCGGCTCGTCCACCAGCAATAGCTTGGGGTTAGACAGAATCAGTACACTGATTGCGAGCCACTGCCGCTGGCCGTGACTCAGATACTTCGCTTCACGGTTTAATTCCTCCGCCAGACCGACGCGCTCAAGAATTTCAAGGATGCGATCTCTTTCCACTGCCGGCGCGCGACCGAACAGATTCGGCCATAACTTCTGATGACCGGGCAACGCGAGCTCCATATTTTCGTAAGTCGTCAGGCTGTCGAATACGGTTGGTGTCTGGAATTTCCTGCCAATCCCAAGAAGGACGATCTCCGTCTCGCTCTCGTGGGTGATCTCCGCGTCATCAAAGTAGACACTCCCGGTGGTCGGGCGGGTTTTGCCGCTGACCACATCGCAGAGCGTCGTTTTACCCGCACCGTTGGGGCCGATAATCACCCGTAGTTCGTTATGCTCGATGCCCAACGCCTCAATGTCCAACGCCTTGAAACCGTCAAACACGGCAGTAATCTCCTCCAAAAATAGCAGGTATCGCTCTGACCACAGTCGGCTGAATTTTGGGCTGTCGTTTTTATAATCTTCGATGCGTTGGGTGTGCTTCATGTTAATCTGTCTCTGGATTCAAATCGCTTCTTACGTCCACATACATTCAAGAAGTCGATCCACATATTCAATGAATAGCACATCGTCTTCTATGGCCAACAACCCTTGCCACAACGAAGCATCGCTTGGCTCCTGCGCAATAACTTTCTCGACAAAACGGCGAATCTCTGGGATTTTCTGATTCGATGATGCTTTTAACGTAGGACCGATATGCATCTCACATGCATCGCTCCGGAGTTCATTTAACCGCTTGCGTGTCTCGGCAGCGATGACTTCATCGTTGTTCTTATCTTCGATGTCAACGCCTAAGAACTCAGAAATCTCTGTCCAATCGTCACCTCGCCATTTGCCGTAAGCCTCATCAGTCGTAGGGGCTGTGGCTATTGAACGTTTCGCCGCCTTCATTTTTCGATCTCCTGTGTGTGTTGCCTGGGGTCTTGCTGGAATTTGTGTCTCCGTTCAATGGCTCGATCGATTTCCCTCGGCGGTACTCGCCTTTCTTTGGTGAATCCTTGCGAGACCACTGCCCCGCTGCTCTTATCAAAAAATTAAACGACCACTGGCTGAAAGCCGGTGGATTTCGTGAGGTGAGGACTGAAAGTCATTGGGAGGCTAAAGCCTGCTGAAATCGGCGTGTGCAGTTCTCTTAATTATGCC
>JAPUIP010000712.1 GCA_027296925.1 Candidatus Poribacteria bacterium
TTACCGACCAAAGAAAGAAGACGGAACATCCATGCGGAAAAGAAATTACTATCAGATACTTGGAATTGGTCGAAATGTGACGCCCCAAGAAATCAAAAAAGCCTATCGGAAAATTGCACTGCGATATCATCCCGATAAAAATCCGGGGGATAAAAGTGCAGAGGAGAGATTCAAAGAAGCATCGATGGCTTATGAGACGTTGAGCGATCCGGAGCAAAGGGGTATTTACGATCAGTCATCCGGTATAGATAGAAAGGACCAGGGGCTCGGGGGATTCAAACATCCTAGCGATAGTTCTTCCAGCTTTAGTGATCTTTTTGACGACCTTTTCAAGCCACGTCCGCAAACGGGGCGCAGGGCACAAACCAAACCGCACTCGGATATGAAGAGGAAGCCGGGTGCTGATATGAGAACGGATCTAGTCATCCCGTTTGCGGAAGCCATGTTGGGGGTCGAGAAAACTATCCAAATTCGCCGTAATGAAGCGTGTCAGAATTGCAAAGGCACCGGTGCGCGAAAGGGCTCGCTGCAATTAACTTGTCCCAAGTGTCTGGGAAGCGGTAAAGTCGCTCAACAATCGCCACTTGGAGATCCACTACGTAACCAGCCGTGTATCCGTTGCCAGGGGACAGGGGACTTGATCCAAAAACCGTGTCGGACCTGTCGAGGAACAGGCGCTGTCGGTAAGGAGCGGTCTTTGCTGGTGAAAATTCCTCCGGGGCTTGAGAGTGGAAAATCTTTGCGATTGCCTGGACAGGGAGAATGCAGCGTGCGCGGGGGAAGAAGTGGAGATCTGTTTATAGATATTGTTGTTGAGCCGCACCCGGTCTTGCAGCGGGATGGATATGACCTGCAATGTCAGATACCAATCAGTTTTACGAGAGCAGCATTGGGTGGCGAAATTCGTGTTCCAACGCTTCACAATTCCGCCGTGCTGTACATTCCGAGAGGAACACAATGCAATCAGATCTTCCGCTTGAAGGGGCAGGGCGGGAGGAAGTCTGAAAATGAGTATGGCGATCTCTTTATCAAAGTGATTATTGAAGTGCCAAGAACCTTGACGCGGCGGCAGGAGCAATTGCTAAAAGAGTTTACCAAACTGGAAGACGAGATATCCACATGGGGCTTATGAAAGACGACCACACAATCGCTGGTACATCAGTCAGGGAGGACGATGCGTGATGGCGAACACTGAGGGGGGAATGCTTTGCCCTGAGGCGCTCTTTGATTATGGCCGCTTTGAACATAAGGCTTTATTTGAAGGTGTTGGCTATGTGTGGGAGGTCCTGAAGCAGTTGGCCAGATATATCGCCAGCCATACCGACGAACGAACACATCAATCGAATGTCAACATTATGCCAGGCGCCATTGTCAGTCCGGGCGTACTTTTGGGGCCGGGGGTCGTGGTGGAACCGCACGCCTATATCAAAGGTCCGGCAATCATCGGCGCTCGAACTATCGTCCGACACAACGCTTACATTCGCGAAAATGTCATCGTTGGGAGCGACTGCGTCATCGGAAACGCAACCGAGGTTAAGCATTCCATCCTGATGGATGGAGCAAGGGCGAGTCACTGGAACTACGTCGGTGATTCGATTGTTGGCTTTGGCGTCAATCTCGGCGCCGGAGTCAAACTTTCTAACCAGAAAATAACGCACTCCGAAGTGATTGTTCGGGATGTGGCTGGGAAAACTTACGCAACCGGCCTTCGCAAACTCGGTGGGTTAATCGGAGACCAAACGCAGATAGGCTGTAATGCTGTACTGAATCCAGGTACGGTGCTCGGAAAGCGTTGCTTGGTGTATCCGTTGGTTTCTGTTCGAGGCACATACCTGCATGATCAGACAATTGATTCTCATTCGACGTAAAGCTGTCGCGCTGTTACATTCTTGTTTTACCTTGACGTTTCGTGATCCCCTCATAAAGTCGTTGCAGCTTTCCTCCAATCTGTTTCCAGTCATAGTCGGCTTCCACACGCCGGCGACCTCGCCTGCCGATTCGCTGTCGCATCTGTTTATCCGTGATTAACCGGCTGACGATGTCTGCAAAGTGCACTGGCTCATCTGCAATCATAATCTCTTCTCCATGAACTAGATTCAAGCCTTCCTCACCCACGGACGTTGATACAACGGCTTTCTCCATCGCCAGGGCTTCGAGGATTTTCAGTCGTGTGCCGCCCCCAATCCGTAGCGGAACGACGTAAACCGCTGCCCGTGCGATATACGGCTTTATATCTTCGACGCCGCCCGTAACAATGAATCCTGGTCGTTGCGCGAGTTTTTGCACCCGAGGCGTTGGGGACTTCCCGACGACGTAGAACCTCAGATCTGGATGGTTGGCTTGCACCCGTGGGAAAATCTCCTCCGCAAAATAGAGCACGGCATCTTCATTCGGTTGCCAGTCCATGCTGCCGGTGTAGATTAACGTTGCCTCTTCCTCCAGCGCGGGGTTGGGCTGATACAATTCGATATCCACACCATTCGGAACAACCCCAATGGTGAGGTCGGGACAGTGCTCTCGGAGGAGTGCCCGATCGATCTCAGAGACAACTGCAACCGCATCAAATCTTGAACTCATCACTCGCTCGTATCGCTCAAAGGCGCGTTTCTGCGTCCAAAAAATAAATCTGCGCAAGGGATTCGCCGTCTGTTCACAGAGCCGCTGCCAGATTCGGGAATCCACATTATGCTGGGAGAGCAATGTCGGCGGATGGGTGTTGACGTGATATTGTGCCGCGTGAAACATCGCGTAGTGAATCAGGTCGAAGGTATTGTTCTGCAACAATGAATGGAATTTCCGTCCGAAGGCAGGGAGGTCGTATCGGGCAACAGTGATGGGCTTTCGTTTGAAAAATGACCGTGCGACCGTTCGCAGGTCTAGCGGCGGAAGGCTCGGCCCAAGCGGAACGAGATGGGCATCAATCCCCAGGCGACGGAGATATTCAATCCCCTCGTCATCGGTGGGAGTCGTTTCCAAGGACAGAAACGTAACTTGATTCTTCTTGGCAATCTGCTTTAGCAGGTTTAAAACGCGGATTCGCCCACCGTCGGTCGGCGGAAAGGGCACTGTAACCGATAGGTAAAGGATTCTCATCGAATTGATGCGGCGAAAGTGTCTTCGCTTTTACTTGATTGCATAACCGTAGATAATGTATTTACTGCGTTCGCTCAGAAACGGTGCTGCGAGCCGATCGAGGGTGGACAGGGCTCGTTTTTGCCATTCGGATCGACCAAAGCAGGAAAAGTAACCGTAAGTTTCATAATGAAACGCTGAAAATTGGGCGGTCAACGTTTTCATCTCCTGAACCGTCGGATATCGCCATGCATGTCCCCATTCCACAAACCTTTGCCGAAAAAACGTGTGAATGGCGGAAGCTTTCAGATTCTCGGCAAAAAGCAGGAAGCCGTCAGGTTTGAGAACGCGGTGGATTTCATCGATCGCTCGCCTTTGTCCCTTCTCCCCGCGGTGAATTCCAACACTTCCCAAGACGGACTTGAACGCCACAATATCGAATGCGTCAGCCGGAAAAGGGATGTCCGTCACATCGACGCTCGCATACGTCACGCGAGCCCCCACCTTGTAACGCGCCATGATTTCTCGCGCCTTCAAAGTCGGCGGGCGAACGTCCGAACAAACCACATCACAGCCGCGCAGTGCGAGATACAGCGAAAGCCCACCATTTTGTCCACCGATCTCCAACGCCTTGCACCTCGGAAAAGCCGCTGAGATCTCCCTGTCCCAATAGGTCAATGCCCTTTGCCAGTTGGCCACGTCCCACTCGATGATGTCAATATACGTTTGGGTATTCAGTTTCATCGTGACTCTGAATCATAAACTGATCCAAGCGTTCATGATTTATGGTAACGGTTCTCCGTGGGTTGAGGGAGATACGTCAGATAAAGCAACCGCTTCGTCTCACTGCCAACCTTGAATCGCTCGCTCGTTCGATGTCCGACGACCCAAAGAATCTGATCGCCGCTCACCAAAATGGGGACACGCACCCGCTCATGTTGGGGCACTTTGGCGTCGATGAGGAGATCTTTGACCTTCTTGGTTCCTGCCATGCCAAACGGTTGAAATCGATCGCCGGCTCGACGATTGCGAAGTTGCAATGGGAATTGAATCCGGTCGAGATCAAAGGCGGCCTGAAACTTACCCGCCGGTAATTTCGATTCGTTCCCTACATCCTTGATGGCAGCAATAATCTCCCCGCTCAATAATGGGAGCTCTGTACGTCCCGGCACGGCGATTTCATACGCAAATTCAACATCGGGCTGCATTGGTCGTTGAAAGCAGATTCGGTCGTATGCCCGTCGAACTTCCCAGCCGTTGGGCAAAGGCAAAGCGGCATTCGGGGATTCTCCATCAACTATTTTTAACATCGATTCAAAATGACCGAAGTAGAAATCTTTCGTCTCGCCTGCAATCTCCGCGATAGCCAAACGCAGGATGCGTCGCCGCAAAGCGAGATGGTGTCTCTGAAACTGGCGGCGATCTAGCACGACAATGTCGGGAATACTGGAGGG
>JAPUIP010000713.1 GCA_027296925.1 Candidatus Poribacteria bacterium
TTTGAGGGCTGTGTGTAATTGTTCTTCGTCTTCCTCGGAGGAAATCCGGGCAAAAATCATCAGTAAACTCCTGCAAATGTCGTTTTGAGAAGTATACCTGATGAGGAAGAAAATATATAGGTTCTTTTTGAAAATTAGTTAGCAAAGCAGTTGTTATTATTTTGGAACATCTCTTTTCTTTTATGCCAACTCTTTATTAGATGGTGCAGATGGAATTCAAACGAATTCGGTCCCCACGATGGCTTGCACGCTATTCGTCCGATTAGAAAGTACTAAATTGGGCTTGGTCATCGAGACTGCGACTGTCGTGTGGGCGGCTGGAGTAATCCCTGATGCCTTAGCCACTTGACACATGACTCCGTCCAAGCGGAGTACGGATGGTCGCTTATACGAACACCGAAGTCGTGGGTGGCCGAAGCGTAGATATGTAGCTCTGCCCCGACGCCCGCTCGCTTTAAAGCCAGGTACATAGACACACTGTGTTCGGGATCGCTGACGATATCCTCCCCGCCGTGCGCGAGGAAGATCGGGGGTGTTGTGGACGCAATCTTCATACCCCTGGCGAGTTCATCTTTCAGGTAGCCCGGATAGACAGCCACAGCAAAGTTAGGTCGGCAGCTGACTTTGTCCACATCATCGATCGGCTCGTAAGCTCTCTGCTCGAAGCTCGTCGCGGTGGCGATGGCCAGATGGCCGCCGGCCGAGAATCCCACCATACCGATTCGCTGCTTGTCGATGCCCCATTCCTCGGATCTGCTCCGGATAAGGCTAACGGCCCGCTGGGCATCGGCAAGCGGGCGACGGGCCGGCTGGCTCTTCGGTTCATCGGGGCGACGCGGCACTCGATATTTGAGGATAATACCGGTCATGCCCAGCGAGTTCAGCCATCTAGCAACCTCCTCGCCTTCCAGTTCCCAGTAGAGGTTCCAGTACCCGCCACCGGGACAAATCAACATCGCTGTCCGGGTGTCATTTTCCTTCACCGGACGATAGATTGTGATGATTGGCAAAGTGACATTGGTGACCATCGTTGTTGATTCAGTCACCTCGACCTGTATGCGGTCCAGTTCGAGTGACATGCGGAGTGTTTCCGCACCGATGTCATCGATCTCATCGGGAACTTTGCCGGGCCAAATCTCAACGACCACAGGACTGTCCGCTCCAACCACCGGGCAGGCGAAGCAGATACACCTGACCAAGGAAAACGTCGATGTGAATTGCATATTCGCGGCTCCATGACTCGATAGGTTTTGTAGTGAAAGCGGTGTGTACCCGACAGAGGATTTCGTCTTACCGACTTTGTTTTATCGCTCCCCACGTCACGGCTATTTTTCCTGATGGAGAGGCATTCAACGCACCCGCTAATCCTTTGTTCACGATGCGGGTCAGGTCGTCGGTGGTCAGCGCTGCATTAAAAACAGCCACATCATCGAGGGCTGCTGGCGCGAACTGACCGATATAACCCCCACCGTGGAAACTCTCGTTAAACGCACCAATCTGGAAGCCGAACTGATTTGCGCCAGCAGGTGCAGCTGGCTTTAACTCGCCCTCCTCGACGCCGTTGATGTACACATTTATCACTTTCCCATCGAAAGTCCCGGCAATGTGCGTCCACTTGCCTTTGTCAAAGGTTGTCGTGCCGGTAACGTGGGCAAACTGTCCGTTGCTCATCTTGAAGCCAGTCATTGCCTTTCCACTGCTGTTGAGGTTCAGTTGCGGGCCTCCATTACTGCGTCCGGCAACGACAATTTGTTTATTAATAGCTTCCGACGGTCTTATCCAAGCCATAATGGTGAAAGCGGGGTTTTGATCGTCTGAGATATAAGGTGTATCGATCATCTGGTCGGTGCCATCAAATTCGAGGGCTTTGCCGAAGGAGCCGTTGATCCATTTCGGCTCCCCAATCAGTTTGCCATTGTTTTTATTCGCGGAATCATCCTTCACGGTTTTGCCCTGTCCGTCGTCGAGTTGCCACAGACCGGCAAGCGTGTCGGGGTCTATAACCGCGTCGGATAAAATTGCCGACCCCATCCAGACGATGACGACACTTAGACATCGAAGGGTTGCCTTTACTGTTTTGACGTTCATTTGTGTTTCTCCCTTAGTTTCGATTCATTATCTGTTCGAACTCATAATCTGCCTTTGATTGCGCCCCACAGGGTCGCCAGTGATGCCATTCCCCAAACGCAATCGCGCCAGACTTGACCGATGGCCAGTCGCCACCCTTGCTGATATAAAAACGCAACTCGAATTCCTTCGCATTGAGTTTGGTGGGATGGAAGACGAAAGAACCGATTGGTGCGTCATGTCCCTTTCCGGGTATGCCGACATGGTCTTTGGGTAGGTCTTCAATATTCACCCAAAGACTCACCGAAAACTCAGTTGTGAAGTGGAAGTCCTCATGGTCATCAACCTCCATGTGGGTGGCTTCCTTAAATTGTAAGCCATTGTCAAACTTCCCATCGACCCACGTCCCATCGTTGCAGCCCGCCCATCGTGGTCACGAGCGTATTCGCCTGCCTCTCAAAGATCGCTCTTTGAGACTGTACCCTCATCCGTACCGCCCGAAGGGTGGTGATGTTGCTGGCTGGGAGAGTATCGGTTATACCCACCCACCTAAAATTGAACCGTGAGAACGATTCGTGATGTCGATAAATGTCCGCTATGCGCAACTCTTTGTCGATGACTTTGTCATCGAACAGATCGTTCGTCTGCAACGTGTGATTCACCAACCCCACAAGTATTGCGGCAATCCCGTTTAGACGGTCGGTGCAGCTTGGGAAGGAAAGGGTGTGGTTTACCTGGGTGGCTCTATATCGACCCAAAGGATAACGTCTTGAAGGCTTGGTACGTCACTCTCTACCCCTTCTTGGCAACAGGACCGGTCGGCGCCTCCTTGCTGTAGAGGGCACCCCCTCGTTCGTAGGAGACATCGACTCTGCGGTTTTCCACGATTAACCGGGGCACGTTTTGCTTGAGGGCGTCGCGGTCAGCACCACGCATCACCGCGAGTTGCGCGTCGTTCATGCCCTCAATCATCTCGCCCCAGCGGGCGGAAGGGTGTACCATCTCTCCGCCACTCCGGTTGAAGTGTCGGGAGGAATACTTGATTAGCAGTGCACGACGCGAAATCTCATTCTTCCAGGCGAGTGCGCCGTGCGTTACACAACCATCCATGAAAAAAGTACGTCCCCTGCTTTCATCTCGATATGCTTCACCAGTCCCATATCGTCGTCGCAGCTGCGAATACCGGGGGCATACGGTATTTCGCTTTGTGGCTACCCGGTACACAAGCAAACCCTCCGTCTGCTTCGGTCACATCCCGCAACTGCCAGGCCACGGTAATAGCTTGGGTGTAGCTCCGACCGTTGTGGAAGAAGTTGCCCATGGGTGGGTAGAGGGGTTCGTTGCTATCGTGTAGGGAGTGCCCAGAGGTTCCCTTCACCGCACAGAACGCCGTCGGTCCGCCACACCGAAAGCCGCTGCCTCCCATCCAGTTCATACGTTGCACCACAGCCGGATGGGCAATGATTTCCCGGAAGGGGTCACAATAGGGCTTGGGGAGTTGGAGTAAACCTCCCAACAGAGGCCGTCCGGTCCCGGCGAGGCTCTTAGAACCACCCGACAGCTCCTTGCCCACCACAATCTTATCCTCAAAGTGGTCGATGGCCTCGTTGGCCCGTCTCAGATGCTCAGGCGTCATCACGTTCCGAAGCACCAGATAGCCGCACAGGTTCCAAAAGTAGAACTCCTTTTCGTCGATAGTTGAGTTTGGATCTTTGATGTAGATAGAAGGATGGATGAGTTCTTTATCCTTTTCTATCCGGCAGGTCTCGCCATCCGAATCAACCGTGGGTGGCGGATATGTGGTCTCGTAACCCGGTTTGTAAAGCACCGCTCGTTGCGCTGAAGTCAGTTCGGCCATCCATTCCGGCGACTCCTCTTGGTTGGTCTGCGGTCCTGTGCCGTGCGATTGAATCGCCGCACGTCCTGCATACGAATAGGAAAGCAGCCGTTGTGGCCCCTTGCCTTTCCAAGGCCGCATGCCTTGTAGAACCGTCTCACCGCAAAGAAGCAGGTCTCCCGCCTTCAGGGTCGGCTGAAAGGTCAGTCCCATGTCGTTGCGACCCGTCAACATGTCTTCGGGCGTTTCGACATTGCTCTTGTGGCTGGATGGGACGAGCACAAAGCCGCCATCACCCTCATTCACACCTGCCAACGCCCAAATGGCGCGTACCCCCTGGCAGATGCGACGACCATTTTGGTAGAAATAGGCACGGGCAACATCCATCGGTTCATTACCGCCCGCTAGCCGACCGACCGCGTCTCCTGCCCCATCACCGATTAACATAGGCTCGAGGGCGAGCCGGAAACCGTAGCCGCAAATCTGGTTAAGGTACCATACGAGCACAGGGTGGATGAGAAGCTCACGAAATGGCTCCCTTAACGGCGCGTGCCATCCGAGCATCCCATCAGTTCGTCCGCCCTGGTCGAGTGCCTGATTGCATGCGTTCAGTTCTTGCCGGGTCAAGACACCCCGAATGATTAGATACCCTCCAACATCGAAGCAATAGTTTTCTTGGTTGCTCATTTCTTCCCTGTCCATCGTTGACCTCCTTGGTTTAACCACTAGCCGAAACCCCGAGATGGGCTTCAATGATAACGTGCGCTTACGAAATAAGCCTGCATAATTTCTATGACCTTGATAACCGGATTGGCAAACCGCAATTCGTTATGCGCGAATCCGATTCGGCAACGAAAAACAACCCTCGTCATCACATATCAATGAAACAACGTCAAATACCGCATTAACTGGAACTGGACCATATACGTGGGGAAATCGCTCATTTAAATTATAAAGGTCTTCGTCCACGACTTCGCAGTTTGTCTGGTTCCTGTTTATCCCCAATATCAACAGATTATCATGCCCTTTGAAGTGATGATTTGCAACACGAGCGATTTGCTGTGGATATGAACAGTGTATAAATCCATCTTTGTCCAAACTGCTATCATGGTAAAAGCCTATGGCCTTTGCTTCATTCCAAGCTGCCTTTGTCGTGATATGATATATTTTCTCTATCATACTTACTTCCATGACGTCTAACGCCGAAATCGAGATTATACAGAGAATAGAGAAAAATGCGAGGGAAATAGAGACCATATTCGACGCAGATGGACTGGAGATCCGCAAATGCTCCTACTGAATGTTCAGATCAACGACCGATATTTCCCGTGCGAGTGCTTAGGTCCATGCCATTCCATTAACCCTAAAGCTTCCCACATCACCGTTGAAAGTTCCGCAGTTTAGGTAAGACTCACATGGGGTGACTCATATGGTGGGAATCTAACCCACATTTCATCGTCCTATGCCAGGGCGCACCCCCGGTTTCAAATGGTCTCCAGGCTTTTTGTCGAAAATTCCTGAGTTTTCATGGATTGAGCCGATGCGCCCACGTCACCACCTTCTCCCTGTGCGCGTCCCCACCACCGCTATGTCCATCGTAAGGATAAATGGCGATTTCCTTCTTACAGGTGAGGTAGTTATAGGTGCTGAAGACAGTCGAAGGTGGACAGATGATGTCCCGCAACCCGACGGAGACCAGCGTCGGACAGCTTATCCACGGCGCAAGGTTGAGGTTGTCAAAGTAACTTAGTGTTTTCATCGCGTGCACTTCCCGCTCCGGGTAGCGGATGAAGTAGTTGTTTAGCTCTCCGTATTGATTCCCTCGCGCCATTTTGACGGCAGCCGGGTAGTTGCAGAGATAGGGCACCATTGGCATTGCAATAGCAGGACGGTTGCTGAGTGCGGCGACGGCAAGACTCAATGCGCCGCCCTGTGAACCACCCAAAACGCCAATGCGCTCCGCATCCACTTCCGGGCGTTCGGCGATGAATTCGACGGCACGCACGCAGTCGATGTATGCCAAGCGGTAGAAGTATTCCTCTTTGTCCATGATGCCTCGCGTCATCCAGCCGAGCCAATGTCCGCCTGAATACTCGGTCCAGTCAGGGGCTTCGCCCCGCCCTCGTACGTCCATCGCTAATACGACGAAACCGAGCAACGCCCAGTGCAGATGTGTGGCGACTCGATCTCGATAGCCATGGTAGCCGTGGTAGATGACCAATGCAGGCCGTGGCGCCGGGTCTTCGGGAATGAAATACCACCCGCCAACACGCGGTGGTACTTCGCTTCCCCTCGCATAGCCATCGAACGACGCGGAAAAGACCTGAACTCGTTTGACGGGATAGTCGATAGGTTTCAGTTCAGGGTTCAACGGCTGCGCCAATCCTTCAGCTTTCGTGCGTTCCCAGAACTCGTCAAAGTCTGGCTGTGCGGTACGGGGTGGTTTGTAAGTTTTCAGATCTTCCAATGGTAAGTCAAATGTCCACATCGTGTCAATCTCCCTTGGTAGTGAGCGCGTCATGAGTTCGGTAGCGGATGGACTTTCTTACAACCCGCTACGGTGTCAAACGCTCCTGCATCCAGCGAATCAATTCTTCCTGGCCGGCGCCGTGTCCATCGTAAGGAAATACTTTCAATTCCTTCTCCCCGCCAAGTAAGTTAAAGAGGCCTACCGAGTCTTGAGGCGGCGCCGTGCTGTCTTGTAACCCGAGGGCGAACAGTGTGGAGCAGGGGCTTTGTAACCCCGCTCCGACTTGATGCACAATGTTGATGGGGTCAAAGTAACTCAATGTTTTGAAGACTCGCTCTTCCTGCTCCGGATAGCGCATGAGATACGTCTTCACTTCGCTGGCGGAGGTACTGCTTGCGCCAGCGACGTGTCGTTGCCAATTACAGGGATACGGGGCGACGGCAGCAACCGTGTTGACTTGTGAGTTAAGCGCCGCTGTCCATAAACCGATCAGTCCCCCCAATCCAACCCCAATAATTCCGACCCGGTCTGCATCCACTTCCTCACGCTGAGAGAGATACTGCACCGTCCGCAGCCCATCGGCGATACACCCGCGCAGGTAGTATTCGTGTGGGTCACCAATCCCTTGAGGGAAGTAGCCTTTGTTGTTGCCCCAGGAGTAATGGGTCAAATCCGAAGAATCACCGTGACCCCGGATGTCTGGTACCAGCACAACGAAACCTTGAAGTACCCACGACAGATGTGTGTATATGCGCCCACGAAAGCCGAGATAGTCATGCCAGAGTATAAGTGCCGGGAGCTTTTCTGGCGGAGAAGTGAGCGCGGGCATGAGTAGCCATGCCTTAAGACATCCGCGTCCGAAGGCGTCGAAGGAGACCTGGTAGGCGGATAATTTCTTTGAAGGATAATCCACATTGACAACCTGTGGAGAAAGCGGTTGGGATTGCGCAAGCGATCGCGTCTCGTCCCAGAACCCTTCAAAATCAGGTGCTACTGTAGGTTGCGGTGTTTCGGCGAGCCATTGGTCGAGTTGGCGTTCCCATAGTCGCATAAACGCTCTCCTTTAATTTCGCATTTCAGATTTCGGTTTGATGTCAGCTTTTCTCAACGCTCTCTGTGGCAGCGGGTTCTTTGGTTTCCTTTCCAGAGCCTGCCCGATCTATTGGAGTTTCATAACTGTTTTCCTTGCCGTGTCGCGGGTCGTGTGGTCGTTGAATTTCCAACTTCGCGTGTTATGTGTTTTCAGTTTAATCTAATCTGATGCCCACCATTGCCCACGGCCAATACGCTGTTCCCCTCGACGATCGGCTTCACGAAACGGTAACGATTTCGCCGGTACGCCCAGACTCCTGTGCGGCGAATATCAGAGTCATCACTCTGCGGACGTCATAGCCTGCCGCTTGAGCAAGTGGCCGCCCATCCCGTATGGCGGTAAGAAACTCACGTTGGATGGGCAGTTCACCGGGCAGAGGCACTTCATCGGGTACTTCCCGCTCTTTGCCATTCACGCGGAGGCTCTCGCGATTCGTTCCGGCGTGAATCACACCACCGTCACCAGCGACAATCCACTCGGTTCCGGCCCTGTGATGGAACGAAAGCGCGACATTTATGATAACTCCGCTTTCTGTCGTCGCCACGAGTGAAGTCTCATCTTCGATGTCCACATCAGGGTGTGGGTCGAGATTCTCCACAACCGCGTAGACAGTTTTCGCCTTTTCGTTGACCCACCACAGGAGAATGTCGAGCGAGTGAACCCCAATCCCCGGCAGGATGCCACCCGACATCGCTTGCCGAGCAAACCAACTGTTCTCGTCCCCGCCGCGCCCGGCACCCAGCCTTCTGTGCACAATGTGGCGGACCGTGCCGATCTCTCCCGTGTCGATGAGGTGTTTGGCGTAGCGCAACTGTGGCGCATATCGCTGGCTCTGACCTGACATCAGCAGACGGTTTTCTGCTTCGGCAGTCTCTATCATCGAATCCACATCTTCAAGCGTGAGTGCCATCGGTTTTTCGATGAACACGTGCTTTCCTCGACACAAGCACGCGATTGTATAGTCAGCGTGTAGGAAATTCGGTACAGCGATGAATGCGGCATCAGCATCTATTTCATCCAGTGCCTCGTCGAGTTCAGCGTAGGTTTCTAAAATACCATATTCCGTCTCCAGTTGCTGACGTGCGCCTTCCCAAGGATCAACGCCACCAACGATAACGCCAAGTTCTGGCATTTTTTGGATTGCCCTCACATGGTTTAAGGCCATGCGACCGGCACCAACCAGCAAAATGCGCGTAGGTCTGCTCATCTGTCAAACTCCTCTTTCGATTTCAGGCGGTGAGTGTAAGTGTGTAGGTATAGCTCTCTTGATGCACCTCGACCCTCATCCGCTCGTAAAGCTTCATCGCACCCAAAGCAACTTTAGCACGTTTCTAATCGCCTGTCAAATGAGAATTGCGCCCGCAATATGGATGACCCTTGAAAGAAACATCAGATACTGTTAGAATAGGCAATTAGTGGTTCACAATCTGCATTCGGTTTAGGTTAACGATTATGTCTCGCATTGGTCAGATGAAATCCCAAAGGCATGGTATATCTGCGCAAGCTGTGACGATTGGGGTAGGGTTTGTCTGTCTCATAGCGGTGATGAGCCGTTATATCGATTTGACCTTCCTCGCAGGCCACGTTGGGTCCTCCGCTCCTGCACCCGCGCCACTATATCTGCTCTTTTTCTGGCTTCTGATTCTTGGCCCGTTCTTGCGTCTTCTGCAAAAAAGATTCACCCTCTCCCGGCGGGAAATCTTAACAATCTATGCGATGACGGTGGCTTCTGGGACGATTCCGTCTCACGAAGTTGTCGGATTCATGATACCGCACATGGCTTCAGTGCATTTCAACGCAACCCCCGAAAACGAATGGATACTCCTCTTTCATCGACACCTGCCCGAATGGTTGTTCCCTACCGCAAAAGCGTCGTTCCTTCTTGCCGAAGGAGAATACCTTCCGGTTCCATGGAAAGCATGGGTGGTTCCGGTCTCCGCCTGGTCTTTCTTCCTCCTCGCGCTGTTTTTCGTTATGCTGTGCATCAACATGGTGTTGAACCGCCAGTGGATATACCACGAACGACTATCATTTCCGCTTGTCGCAATCGCGTTGGAATTGACGCAGACGAGCCATCCCACATCTCGTTTTCCCAACATCTTCAAGAAACCGGACTTCTGGCTAGGGGT
>JAPUIP010000714.1 GCA_027296925.1 Candidatus Poribacteria bacterium
CAGGAGATGACCGCCTATCAGTCGGGGGTAACCGACGACTTCGCGTGGGAGGATGAAGCACTCACCGCCAATGAATCGGAAAAGCGTGGCGATGTCCATCTTCCTGAGAATTTTCGTCTATTGCGAAATCTCGTCGGTTTCGTCAACCTAGTGTTCAAGCCGCTCATGGGGACGGTCGGGCTGAACGAATTTGAAGTGGCTTATGAGCCGCTGATTCAGGGGCGAGCCAACGATCAGCCGGGCGACGTTGAGATTCTTCTTGGCTCAAAAGGGAAGGCAGGTGAGAATGGGCGAGGAGATTCCGATGCACCACCTTCCGCAGAAAATGCGCTCGTCGCTGCACGCATCCGCCACCTGGTCGGCACGAAGGCGACGGTCTGGGAGCGTAATGGTGACGGAGAAGTCCCCCGTGAGATTCGATACGGTGATATCGCCATTCTGCTCCGGAGTCGTACCCGCTTACCGGAGATCGAATCCGCGCTGCTCCAAGCGAAGATTCCGTACAAAATTACAGGAGGCATCGGATTTTATCAACGACAGGAGATTTACGACATCTGCAACTACCTGCAATTCCTCGTCAATCCCGACGACAATATGGCACTTGTTGGGATTCTCCGTGCCCCGTTTTTTGGTGTTTCGGATGTGGAATTATACGAAATCGCGCAGGAAGCCATCGCCGGATCTTTCTGGCAGAAAGTTCAAGCCTACGCGGCTGAACAGATTACAGCGGCACCACATTCAGCACTTGAAGAGGAACGGGGCAACCCAATCCAATACGCCGCCGAAACATTACAGAATCACCTAGCGGTCTACCCTCGCCTAGCGATCAGCACGCTTATTCGCAAAATCGTCAACGACACGGGAATGGTCGGGAGCCTGTCCATTGGACTGCAAGGTGAACAGAGATGGGCGAATTACGAAAAGCTGTTGGGCATCGCCAGAGAGTTTGAAAGGATAGGGTTCACGGATCTGCCCGATTTTCTGGAACGGCTGAATATGCTGATCGAGGAGGAGGAACGCGAAGGACAAGCGTCAACGCAGTTGACAGAAGATGCCGTTCAGGTGATGACGGTTCACGCAGCGAAGGGGCTTGAGTTTCCAGTGGTTATTCTCCCCCAGCTCGAGAGGCGATTCAGGTATGATCAAGAACCTTTTATCGATGACGCGCTTGGTATCGGTTTCAGCCCCGCAAATCCGGAAAGAAACTACGAAAAGAGCGATCCAGCCGCTACCACGTTGATGAAGGAGCGGGCGAGAAACAAAACCGTCGCCGAAGAGAAACGGCTCTTCTATGTGGCAGCCACCCGCGCTCGAGACCGCTTAATCCTGTCGGGAACACTCAATCGGAAGGGGGAGGCCGATGGCTGGTTCAATTGGCTTATCGCCACGCCGGGGCTGGCGGGAATACCACAGATAGCTTTAAATCCTGATTCCATCGGAGAGGCGGAGATCAAATCCCCTGTGACCATCGAAGCGCTGTCGGGAGATGGCACCACCCCCGTCTCTTTCGATCTGCCCATACGTGTCATCAGATCGCTCGATGCGCTCGATTTCGTTGAGGAGGATACGCCTCCCTCACCACCGCCAGCCGAATTTCCACCGTTCCATCTCGAGCCGCTTCGTCCTTCTCCGACCGGCGAAACCTTTTCCGTGACTGACCTTGCAACGCATTCACACTGCCCGACGAAATTCTACTTGAAACATCGTCTGCATGTGCCAGCGGATGTTGGGCAGGCTGCGCTCGACGAAACCTCGCTAGTGTCACATTTAGACCATGATGGCACAGCGCGGGGCACAGCCGTTCATGACGTTTTGGCGCAGTTGCAAACACGGGAAGATTGTGAGCGGGATTTAGAGTCACTGATTTGTGCTGCGGTGAACGCGACAGGTGAAGTTGTTTCAGCGCAGACGGTTCGCGAGCACGTCCAGGGCTTTCTCCGTTCTGAAATCGGGGCGACGGCTTTGAACGCGCAGGAGAGTCATTGCGAACAGCACATCTATGCCCAAATCGGCTCGCATGTGATTAACGGCGTCGCAGACCGGCTCTTCAAGGATTCGTCGGGATTATGGCATCTGATCGATTATAAGACGGACGCAATTGATTGGTCGGAACTTGACGAGAGGGTCGATTATCATCGCCCACAACTTGAGCTGTACGCCTTGCTCATCCATCGACTTTTTCCGAAACAGCCGGCGATACCGGTGACGATCTTTTTCACACATCTTGCCACGGCGTATTCGATGCGGTTGACGCTCGAAGCGTTAACGGAAATTGAGGAGAAGTGGATACAGCGAATTGAGGCTATACAGGAAGGCCGCTTTGAGCAGAATAGTCAGCACTGTCCGTTGTGTCCATATTTTGTTGATGAGGAGTGCCTTCGACAATTGAGCTGACCAACCTGAAATGAGAGGAGGACAATCCGATGAAAGTTACACCAAATGAAATGGTTGCATTGGGATACGGGAAATATTTTCGCTCCGACGCAGTTATTGGTCTTGAACCGATTGAAGAGGGGAGGGGACCGGGAAAGCGGACGCATGTCTACCTGCAAGGACATACCACGCCTATGGTCGCGTCCAGATCTGAGAGCGCCATCCTCCGTGACCTGATCGAGGCGCCGGCGGAGGTCATCGACACTCGCGAACAGTTGGAGTTATTGAAGGACATCGCAGAGGCGCTGGAAAGTATCCAGCCGATGCTCAGATCCATCGTTCGGGATCAAGGAAGTTGGGACTTAGACCGATTAGAAGAGCGGCTGAAAGCACTGCTTGGTGAGGAGGAATAAGGCACACAATCACAGTGGGAGTCACCGTCAGAGCGCATACACTGCAATGATGATGCCGGCATCGCAGAACATCTAAAATGAACACACGATTCAGTAACGATACCATCACCGCCATCGACGGCATCAAAGTCGGACATGCGAGCAATGCAGCGGCACGCACCGGTTGTACGGTCATTCTCTGTGAGGCTGGCGCCGTTGCGGGCGTCGATGTCCGCGGCTCTGCGCCCGGTACGCGAGAAACGGATGCGATCCGGCCGGGCGGATTGGTGGGGCAAGCCCACGCGATTTTACTTACCGGCGGCAGTGCGTTTGGGTTGGATGCGGCGGGCGGGGTCATGCGGTACCTTGAAGAACGTGGTGTTGGATTCCCCGCTGGCCCAGTACGAGTGCCGATTGTGCCAGGCGCGGTCATCTTCGATCTCGGCGTCGGGGATGCAAAGGTGCGTCCGGATCGGGACATGGGCTATGGGGCATGCGTGAGTGCCACAAGCGATCCAGTCGAAATGGGGCAAATTGGGGCCGGTGCAGGCGCGACTGTTGGGAAGGCGCCGGGACTCACCGCATCGAATGGCGGCGTCGGGTCGGCGTGTCACGCCTTGAAGTCCGGATTGATCGTCGGTGCGATTGTCGTTGTCAATGCGCTTGGGAATATCGTCCATCCGGAAAGTGGACAAATTGTGACGGGCGCAAAGCATCAGGAAACAGGCGAGTTTGTGGATCTTGTGAGGCACATGTTAGATTCAGCGACGACGCCGACTTCGCGCGATCCAAATCCGCTTCATGCCTGTGGAACCAACACAACCATCGGTGTTGTTGCGACAAACGCTTCCCTATCGCCCACGGAGATTACGAAGGTCGCGCAGATGGCACACGATGGCCTGGCGAGAACAATTCGCCCCGTTCACACGATGTCCGATGGGGATACAATCTTTGCCCTCTCGATAGGCACACATACCGCCGCAGTCAATACCGTTGGAATCCTCGCCGCCGAAGTGGTAGCGCAAGCGGTCCTTCGGAGTGTGGAGGGTACGATGTAAAAGGGGAATCGGCGTGAGTGAGGATCCCCGACATCTTATACTGTTTTGAGTTTCAGATGAGCCTATTCTCAAATCCCCCTCAATCCCCCTTTACGAAAGGGGGTCAGGGGGATTTTATCGGCTGTTCTGTGATTTTTTGTT
>JAPUIP010000715.1 GCA_027296925.1 Candidatus Poribacteria bacterium
GTCCACGATGAGCTTCAATTCATGCAAACACTCGAAGTACGCCATCTCGGGTTGATAGCCGGCTTCAACGAGTGTATCGAAGGCCGCTTTAACCAGCGCTGTCGTTCCGCCACAGAGCACCGCCTGCTCACCGAAGAGATCCGTTTCCGTTTCCTCGCGGAAGGTGGTTTCAATCACCCCCGCACGAGTTCCCCCGATTCCTTTGGCATAAGCCATCGCCACATCCCGCGCATGTCCTGTCGCATCTTGATGGACAGCCAGCAGGCACGGTGTTCCGGCGCCTTCCTCGAAGATGCGTCGAACGAGGTGCCCCGGCCCTTTGGGCGCAATCATCGCAACGTCAATGTCTCCTGATGGTACGACTTGCCCATAATGGATGCTGAAGCCGTGCGAAAACATCAGCATGTTCCCCGCTTGCATGTTCGGCGAAATCTGGTTGTTATAAACCGTCGCATGTAATTCATCAGGGATCAAGATCTGAACAACATCGGCGGCGGCAGCGGCTTCTTCAACACTGTTGACCGTTAGCCCATCGGACTCCGCCTCCTCGCGCGAGCGGCTGGTTGTGCGCAGCCCAACGATGATGTTTGCACCGCTATCCTTGAGATTCAACGCCTGCGCCCGACCTTGACTCCCGTAGCCGATCACCGCAACCGTTCGATCTTTTAGTAAATCAAAATCCGCATCGCTATCGTAGTAGATTGTTGCCATAACACTCTCCTTTTTTGTGGGGCGCTGAATCTACCGATCCGCACCCCGCATGATTCCAATCTTACCGGTGCGAGCTAACTCATGGATGCCGTAGGGTCGTAACATATCAGTCGCCGCTTTGAGTTTACCCTCGTCACCGGTTACTTCAACGGTCAACGTCGTGGGGCTCACATCAACCACACGTGCGCGGAAGATCTCCACAATCTGGAGGATTTCCCCGCGCCGCTGCGATTCTGCTTTCACCTTAATCAACACGAGCTCTCGCTCGACGTGGTTTTCGGTGGTGAGATCTGTTACCTTGATCACGTCGATCAGTTTGTTCAGTTGCTTATGGATCTGCTCGATAATCTGTGCATCGCCGTGTGTCACGATTGTCATGTGTGACACTTCCGGATCGTCAGTCTCGCCGACATTCAGACTATCGATGTTAAAACCACGTCCGCTGAACAGCCCGGCGACCCGCGCCAGGACGCCGAAGCGATTTTCGACGAGCACTGAAAAGATGTGCCTTTCTTCAACCATTATGCTAAACCTCGTATCACTTCGTCCAGCCCTGCGCCTGACGGAACCATTGGGAATACATTCTCCTCCTCATCAACGATAAAGTCGATGATAACGGGACCATCATTGATGCGTTTCGCTTTTTCCAGCGCAGGCCGGACATCCTCGATACGTTCAACCCGTAGTCCGGTAGCGCCAAATGCCTGTGCCAGCAGCGCGAAATCAGGGTTATCGTGGTAGTCAACGGCCGAATAACGTTTCTGGTGAAACAGTTCCTGCCACTGACGTACCATGCCGAGGTACATATTGTTAAGGATAAAGGTCTTAATCGGTAGCTTCAGTGTGACAGCAGTGACCAGTTCCTGAATGTTCATAATAAATGAACCGTCGCCATTGATGTTGACGATCGTTTTGTCCGGGCAGCCGAGTTGGGCACCGATGGCAGCGGGGAAGCTATATCCCATTGTACCCAGTCCACCGGAGTTGAGAAACTGGCGCGGTTGAGTATATTTGAAGTATTGCGCCGCCCACATCTGATGTTGCCCCACGTCGGCAATGATCGTCGCATCGGGATAGAGGTTATAGATCTCCTCGATGACATACTGCGGCATAATTTTATCACCGTTTTGACGATACTCAAATGGATACTTCTCTTTCCACTCATCGATCTGACGTATCCAGGGCTCAATGTCCACACGATGCACCAGCTTATTCATTTCCGCCAACACCTGCTTGGCATCGCCGACAATTGGGACATCCACGGGGACACTTTTGCCAATGCAGGAGGGATCGATATCGATATGGATCTTCTTGGAGTTCGGCGAAAATCGATCTAAGTTTCCCGTGACGCGGTCGTCGAATCGCGCACCAATGGCGACAACGAGGTCTGCATCGGTAAAAGCGTAGTTCGCACAGCAGGAGCCGTGCATGCCGGGCATCTCCATCGCCAGGGGATGGGTTTCAGGGAATGCGCCGAGCCCCATGAGCGTCACCGTGATCGGAATACCGGTTTTAATCGCTAGCTCGCGCAACTCTTCTGAGGCGTTGGAAAGGATGGTGCCACCCCCGGCGTAGAGCATCGGACGCTTGGCACGATGAATCAGCTCTAGCGCTTTGGCAATCTGGCGGGGATGCCCATCGACTTTAGGTTTGTAACTGCGGATATCGACCTTATCCGGATAACGAAATAGTGTCTCGTGGAGTTGTGCATCTTTGGCAAAGTCGATGACAACAGGGCCTGGACGGCCTGTACTCGCGATGTGAAACGCTTTAGCGACCACATCAGCAACCTCACCCGCATTTTTGATTAGGTAACTGTGTTTGCAGATTGGACGGGTCACACCGATCACATCGCATTCTTGGAAGGCATCGTTGCCCATCATGTGGGTTGCCACCTGCCCCGTAATGGCCACCATCGGAATGGAGTCCATAAAAGCAGTGGCGATACCGGTCACCAGATTTGTCGCGCCAGGGCCAGAAGTGGCAAGCGTAACTCCGACTTTGCCGGTTGCCCGAGCGTAGCCGTCAGCAGCGTGCGCGGCCCCCTGTTCGTGCCGGGTGGGAATCATTTTGATATCAGCATCGTAAAGGGCGTCGAAAATCGGCATGGCGGCCCCGCCGTTGAGGGCAAAAATATACTCAACCCCTTCACGTTTGAGACTTTCAACGAGAACGTCTGCACCACGCATTTCCATAGAATTTTTCCTCATAAACGTTGTATAACTTTTTTGACATCACGCAAAAAAGCCCTCCTCGTGCTCACTTGGAGACGAGAAGGGCTCATTCTGAAGACCTTACCGTGGTA
>JAPUIP010000716.1 GCA_027296925.1 Candidatus Poribacteria bacterium
CCAAATTCGGCTTATTTCCGTACACAGCTTGGGTTCTGCTATTCCAAACAGCAGGCATACCACAAGGCGTTGCCGCTCTTGGAGGGCGTTTTTGGCCAGCGACCGGGGGATACGCAAATCATCGGCGCTATGGCGAAGGCATATTTTCACCTTGGGCGGCGAGGTCAGGCAAAACAGCTCTTAATGCAGGCGTTGAAAAACGCGCCTCATGACCGCTATCTGCAGAGCGTATGGACACACATCAAACAGCAGCAAATCCGGGAGTCAATCAATGACGCCGCTGACATTCCAACTGCATGAAAATCAACAGAAGGCCTACCAAGCGTTAGTTGCCCGTATCGATTACGACTGTGAGCACGGCACGATTTGCCTCACCGGTGATTTTCAGTCGGGCAAGACGAGCATTGTCAAGCATCTGCTCTCCGAAAGACTCGACGAGCCAGCGGATTATTACGTGAATCTGAATCTGTACCTGCTTGACGAGTTGGATAAAGCTTCAGATGTTTCCGCCGGCGCAAAAGCAAAAATACACCTCTTGATGCAGATTGCTGTCGAGGATCTGCTAGAGCAGCATTTCCGAACACACCAGCTCCTTGTCCTCGATGCGATTGAAGTGACGTACCTCTACGAACTCAATCTCGTTTCGATTACCCATCGCTTTGCTCGCGATGGAAAACGCTGTATCATCTGCATTCCTGAAAGTGAAAATCATAGTTACCACTTCGACTTTAGCTGGGGGCTGGCGGAAGTGATTCGAATTCCCTGAGAAGTAAAGACGTAGTGTGCTGGGCCTTTTTGTAAATTTCTATGCTTGACAAGAAATTCGAGATCGGTTAAAATGGGCTTTGCGGAGTCTAGTGTTCGTATCAGATTCGAACCAGCTGCTGTTTTCAGGGCTTTGTAATTTTGCGAATCAGCAAGCCGGTGAGTTGACAAGTTCATACTCAGCCCCGAACGTATCACGCGTTTTTGGTTGTGAGAGAGGATGCATCATCAATGGTTTGGAGGGATAAAGCAGCGGACATGACACGGCGCGACTTTCTCAAAAGGTCAGCATTGGCAGGGCTCGGTCTTGCGGTGGGGTGTGCACGAAAACCGCCACCGGGGGTGATTTTCAAAGGCTGGCCTTATGAGCCGGATCTGGTCCGTGAGAACATCGAACATTTCGAGCAGCAGGCGAACATTGAAGTCGCCTACCAGGCGGTGTCAGGCAACTATCACGATAAGATGGTTGCCCTGTTCGTCGGCAAAACGCCGATGGATTGCTGCTACGTCCGTGACGATG
Source organism: Candidatus Poribacteria bacterium (assembly GCA_027296925.1). GTDB lineage: Bacteria > Poribacteria > WGA-4E > WGA-4E > PCPOR2b > JAPUIP01. Next base: position 1,286 of record JAPUIP010000716.1, read on the forward strand.
ATTTTGCCGAGTGGGTCGAGGCCGGTTGGCTACGTCCTTACGATGACCTGCCCGGCGTGGAGCAGTACGGTGACGACATCTTCGACTATAACCTCGATGCCATGACCTATGAAGGAAGGCGTTACGGACTCCCGTATTATACTGACTTTAACGTCTGGATTTACAACACGCAGATGTTGGAGGCAGCGGGGTTTGAGAAACCGGCGCAAACGCTGGACGAGTTAACCGAGCAAGCAATCAAAATCAAAGAGAGACGGGTACGCAATCCCGACGGCGATGTCATCGAGGACCCAATGGTGCTTGGATTTCGACAGGATGTTACGGGCTTCGGCGACTGGTGGTCACTCAATTACGCCAGCGAAGTGGATCTGTTCGACGACGACTTGAATCCAATCTTCCCCGACGATGAAGGTCGCCAGGCGGAACGCATCCTCCAGTGGATTGTGGATGGCATTCACAAGCACGATATTATCAACATCAACTCGCTGACCATGGGCCTCATTCGGGAAAACATCGCGGCGGGACGACAAGTGTTCTCCATGATTAGCAAGTATGATGTTGAGTGGGTGAACAACCGCAAGAACGCTGCTGTTGTCGAAGCGTACCTTCGGGAGCGCGGCATTCCCGAAACGCAAGCCGTCCATGCGAAAGTCCTCAAGATGGCACCGATTCCTTCCCTTGAGCCCGGCCAACGGGGGACGCTGGGGTGGACACGGATGTATTCCTTAACCGCCTTCTGCCGGGAGGAGAAGCTATTGGACGCCTGGCAGTTGATGCAATTCTTAGGGGGCAAAGATGCAAGCGGCGACTACTATACGGCGCGGCGTTGGTTCCAACTCAGGGGCTTAGGTTTCGCGTTTAAGTCGCTGATGGACGACCCGGAAATTGTCGCGCTGACGGAGCAGTGGGGCGACATCAAGCTGATCAAGGAACTATCGCAGGTCGCCCGCATCCGCGAAAATATCAAAGCCCCGTGGTTCCCGGACTTCAACCATTACTATCAACCGGAAATTCAGAAAATTCTGTTGCGTCAGCAATCCCCGCGCGATGGGCTAGCGCGGATTGCCAAGCGCTGTCGCGAGTTCAAGCGGGAGTGGACGTAGGTGAATGGAGGGAGAAAGCAGACGTGACGCGGCGAGATTTTCTTCAGAGGTCGGCATTGGCGGGGCTCGGTGTGATGACTGGCTGTATGCGGCGGCCATCATCAGAAGTGATTTTCAAAGGCTGGCCCTATGAGCCAGACCTGGTCCGTGAGAACATCGAATACTTCGAGCATCAGACGAACATCAAAGTCGACTACCAGGCGGTGTCGGGCAACTATCACGATAAGATGGTCGCGCTGTTCGTCGGCAAAACGCCGATGGATTGCTGCTACGTCCGCGACGATGATTTCGTGGAGTGGATTGAGGCGGGGTGGATACGTCCGTATGAAGGGCTGCCTGGCGCTGAGCAGTACGGCGACGACATGTTCGATTATAATTTAGAGGCGATGAGTTATGAAGGGAACCGCTACGGTCTGCCCTATTACGTCGACTTTACGATCTGGGTGTACAACGCGCAGATGCTGGAGTCAGCGGGGTTTGAGCAACCGGCGCGAACGCTGGATGAGTTGACCGAGCAGGCAATCAAAATCAAAGAGCGGCGAGTGCGGAACCCGGACGGCGATGTCGTTGAATATCCCATTATGCTTGGCTTTCGGCAGGTGGTCACCGGCTTCACTGACTGGTGGGCATTGAATTACGCGAGCGAAGTGGACTTGTTTGACGATGACCTGAATCCAATCTTCCCCGATGACGAGGATCGGCGTGCAGAGCAAATTCTCCAGTGGATAACAGACGGGATTCACAAGCACGGTATCATCGATGTGAACTCGCTAACCTCACCACTCATCCTGAACAATGTCTCGGCTGGACGACAAACATTCGCACTGATTAACAAACATGATTTGGAACGGGTAAATAGCCGCGAAGACAGTGCCGTCGCCGAAGCGTATCTCCGGGCACGCGGCATTCCCGAAACGCAAAGTCACTATGCGAAAGTCATCAAGATGGCCCCCGTTCCGAGTCTCGAACCCGACCAGCAAGGCACGCTGGGGTGGACACGGATGTATTGCTTAACCGCTCACTGCCGTGAGGAGTATCTGTTGGACGCCTGGAAGCTCGTTCAATTCCTCGGAGGCAAGGACGCAAGCGGCGACTATTATACAGCACGCCACTGGTTTCGACTCCGTGGTTTGGGCTTTGCGTTCAAATCCTTATTGGATGACCCGGAAATTATTGCGCAGACCGAGCAGTGGGGCGACAGCAAACTTATCAAGAAGCTATCGCATGTCGCCCGCATCCGCGAAAATATCAGGGCACCGTGGTTCCCAGACTTCAATCTTTACTATCAGCCGGAAATTCAAAAGATCCTGCTGCGGCAACAATCCCCACGTGATGGGTTGGCGCGGATTGCCAAACGCTGTCGCGAACTCAAGCGGGAGTGGACTTAGCACAGAAGCTTTAACCGTTGAGACATAATTTGACCCGTCAGTTCATGACTTAAAAATTGGAGCGTTATTTTATGGAGGATGTACAAGACCAGCCCATCGCAGCGCGTAAAACGAGTCCTCGCCTGACATCGAAGGAGCGCGGGGATCGGATCTTCGCTTATCTAATCAATGCTCCGAGCGTAGTTCTCATCCTTGCGCTGATTGCGTATCCGGTTGGGGTTTCTTTGTGGACGAGTTTACATCGCTACAACTTACGGCGGCCGGGCGAGTTCGACTTCATCGGTCTGGGAAATTATATTGCCATTTTGACCAGTTACGACTTTTGGCATTCGTTGCAGGTTACCCTGTATTTCGGCGGGATGTCAGTTGTCCTGGTTATTGCGGTCTCGCTTGGAATTGCGATTGTGCTGAATGAGAAATTCGTTGGACGTGGGATAGTGCGTTCGCTGCTGTTGGTTCCATGGGCGGTACCAGGCCTGGTCAACGGCTTGATGTGGGCGGGGCTGCTCGGCGAGCACGGCGCGTTCAACAAGATGCTGGAAGACTGTGTCAATCTGCTGAACAAACTGCCAGGCTTGCAAATGGACTATTTGGGAATGGCATCACCGGTGATCGCGCTCAACGCCGCGATCACCGCTCACGTTTGGCGCAGTGTGCCGTTTGCTTGCATTATTTTCTTAGCCGCGTTGCAGGCGATTCCCGCCGAGCAATATCGCGCAGCGCGTGTGGATGGTGCGAACGAATGGAGCCGTTTCCGCCATATCACCCTACCGTGGCTGCTGCACCCCATCATGATTGTCGCCATCTTTGAGACGATGAACGGTTTCCGCGGTGGTTTCGATCTCATCTACGCGCTTACCGGTGGCGGTCCAGGCGACTCCACCTACCTGATCGCGTGGCAGACCTACAAGGAGGGCTTCGGACGCCTCAACTTCGGTAGGGCAAATGCTTACTCATATCTGATCACCCTCATCACGATGGGGCTCGCGATTGTATACATCCGACTGTTTTATCGTCGAGGAACGGTGCAAGGGTAGATTGGGCCAGACCGGGGCTGAATTGACAATACCGATTATATTTTCCGCATGAGGAAGGATTGTCGTGAATAGAGAAACTTCAAAACGGATCATCCTATACGCGCTTGCTCTACTTGCAACACTTTACATCATAA
>JAPUIP010000717.1 GCA_027296925.1 Candidatus Poribacteria bacterium
CAGAAGGGATTGAGTGCAAAGCACTCAAGGGGATTTGGGCCCCACCAAAATTGTGCAAATGAGCAAATGATTTCTCGGAAATGTGAGTTAAATAGGAGGCAAACAGATGCTACCAGCGGCTAGAGTCGGAGATTCAACAGCGCACCCGGGCATCCTCACGGGGCCAGGCAATCCAACAGTTTTAATCGGCGGAATGCCGGTCTGCACCGTTGGAGACTTGCATACCTGCTCCTTTCCTCCACCGCCGGTGCATCCGCCGACCCCCATTGCCAAAGGCAGCAGCACGGTGCTTGTCGGGGGGCGGCCCGTCGCGAGAGTAGGTGATACGGCAGGGTGTGGTGCTCCAATTATCATGGGAGCATTCACGGTTCTCATTGGGGGTTAAAAATGGCAAGAGATTTTCTAGGTATCGGATGGAAGTTTCCCGTCAACGTCGATGTGCGGGGCAATATCCAGATGTCCGAATACGAAGAGGATATTAAGGAAGCCATTTGGATCATTTTGGCGACTTCCAAAGGCGAGCGGGTGATGCGTCCCGACTTTGGCAGTGGCATTTATGACTTCGTTTTTGCCCCGATGAATACTGCCACGATTGGTTTGATTGAAAATACCGTACGTGAGGCGCTCATCATTTATGAGCCGAGAATCGAATTGCTCGGCGTGGACGTTTCCACTGAAAGAGCGGATGAGGGAAAGTTGCTGATAAGTATTGATTATCGGGTACGCAGTACGAACAACGAGTTTAATTTGGTTTATCCCTTTTATTTGACCGAAGGAGGGTAAGTCAATAATGTTGAACCCCCCGCCAGATGTTGACGAAAGAGATTTTGAGGTGCTTTTAGAAGAGGCAAAACAACTTGCCCCCTTCTATGTGCCAGAATGGGATGTCACGGCTGATAAGGATTCAGGGGTTGCACTGCTGAAAATCTTCTTTCACATGCTGGGTGAGGTAACGAGCCGACTCAATGAAGTCCCTGAAAAAAACTTCATCGCCTTCCTTGACATGCTCGGTGTCAAGCAGGTGCCTGCCCAACCCGCCGATGTGCCCCTGGCTTTCCAGCTTGCAACCGGCGCTCCTGATACGCCGATCCCCGGGTTGACGCAAGCGGAAGCCTCTAACGCTTTGATTTTCGAGACCGCCCAGAACATTCTTGGCACGACAGCGGCTTTAACAGACGTCTACAGCGTCGTTCCCACAAATGACGAAATCTTCAATTATTCCCAAAACTTAACGGACGGTGAAGATTTTGAGCTCTTTGTTGACCAGAACCAGCAGGAGCATGCGCTGTATCTGGGACATGCAGACCTTTTTAATATCACAGGCGAGGCGAAAGTTCAATTGACCATTTCTCCCTTTCCGACTCAATTGCTCGATCAGCAACTCGTCTCCTGGCAATATTACGGCGAAAAGGTTCAGATAAAAGATGGTGAAGAGGTCAGAAGTCCGGGGTGGTATAATTTTGATTCTGCAAAATCTGTGCAAAATGGCAACCCAATCACATTGGTCAAAAGCGGCGGGGTAACTAAGGAGATCATACCGTTTGAAATCAACGGTATCGAAACGCGGTGGATTCGCTGCCTGCTTGGCGTCAGTGTTACAATGGCGGATTATGTTCCCGCCGGCACATCTCGTTTTCAAGTGGACAGCCTATTTCAAGTGAACGGCGTACCGGGGATAGGCGCGGGCGACCAACTCGAAATTACCCCCCGCGATTCAACTGATGAGAGCGAAAAAGCGGAGTTAGTCACGGTCGCTAGCGTTGCCGGAAGAACGGTGAATATTCAGGGAAAGCTTCAATATGCTCATGGTAAAGGCGCATTGGTAAAGCGAGTGCGTGATGTCTCCGGGGATTGGGCAGCGCTCGGCAATCTTCAAATCGACACGATTGCGCTCAGTACCTCTCCCCAGGCGGCGGGCGGAATCGACGCCGATCTGCTTTTCAACAACGACGTTCCCCTTGAGCCTTCCAAACCGCCCTTTTATCCTTTCGGTAAGCAACCGAGATTATTCGATACATTTTACATCGCCAGTCAGGAAGCCTTCTCGAAGAAGGGGGCCGAGATTACATTAAACATGCAAATTAGCCGTAAGGAAACCGGCATACCCGTCAAGCGGGTGCAGGGGATTGGTGATGAGTTTGATTCAGACTTAGAAAAAGGGTTACTGTTTGGGGCAGATTTGAAGTCACAAAATGACTTAGACAATGGCAACATGCCAGAGGATTTACGACAGACGTTTGCAGATAATAAATTCCCGTTTTCTGAAGACCTCACGATTTCGATTGAAGAGGGTGGCAGCCGGTGGCTGATAACTGATGAGAGCGATAACCAGACGTATACGGTCAGGAAAGAGGTCGGGGAAGAGGGCGAGCAACTCAATATTTACATAGAGCCGATCAGGACGGTTGAACAACTTCGCGGATATACTTCAGCGCAGCTTTCGGTTATTCTAAACACAAACGAGACGAGAGCTGACAACATTCTGGAAGCGGCAAGAAAAGAATTCTACGATAAAACTCCACCGCCGGAAACAACCGCCGACGATGATACCGCCGAAACAACCGATGACGATGAAGTTGACGAAGAACTCACGCTTTCCTGGGAGTATTGGAATGAGGATGGTTGGACGGTGATAGAAGGATTGGAGGACGGAACGTCTAATCTGACCATCGACGGCATCGTCACTTTTACATGCCCTGAAGATATAGTGCCCACCCCGGTCGTCGGTCAAGAGAACTC
>JAPUIP010000718.1 GCA_027296925.1 Candidatus Poribacteria bacterium
CAACTCCATCCGAGAGTGTTCTTTGACAGCGCGGCGATCTTGGGCGTAACCTGCCCTGACACGTCGCTAAATCTTGCGAGATGCAAACGAGATGATGCAAGGACGCTGCTCGCCCAAAATATTGACCCGAGTACGTGCCGGCGGGAGGAGAAGGCGGCTCTCACAAACACGCTGAGTGTCGTTGCCGACTAATGGTTCAGACAGGGCCCCCATCCCAATTCCAGCATCGAGTCACATATCTCTCTTGTAACGCGGTAACGGGGTAGCGCCGCATCAACACTTGCCGGTCGTAGCAAGGCTTGGCTTGAACCTCCGCCGGATCTGATATTTCAGTGCCTTCAGGATTCACGAGAATGAATTCACATTGCACACCGGTCATCGTCCGATAGCCTGATTTCCGCGCCCGCGCAAGCTGGCGCTTGAGCGCGACTCGCGGAGAGGCTGAGACCTCACGGCCGTCCATCCAGAGATCTGAAGCGAGCCAGCCAATTTCCTTGTCCCAGGGAAGTTGGATGTGGCTGTCCGGGTCCGGCCTTGCGAACATGTCCGGGTGCGCCGGTGTCCTATCCAGCCAGGCGGCAAAACCGGCGCCGTCGCGCTGCCTGTCCTTGATTGCGTGCGTCGGCACCAGCTTGGCGCGTAGCGAGCCGAATAAGTCGACGAAGCTGATGAGAATATTTATGATACCCTTTCGCTTGGCGATCGGCGCCAAATCCGCTGCCAACTCTCATTCTCGCCAGATTCAGTCGGCAGCGTTGTCCGCTGCTTATTCTTGACAAAATCGATAAGCCGGTGTTTACTCACATTCAACGTTGGTGAATCACAAGAAATTACGCGACGCCAGTGAGTATCCCCTCTAATGCGAGTTACGTCATCATTGGCGCCGGCGTCCATGGGCTGAGCACTGCCTATCATCTTGCACTGGAATTGAAATCTCGCGGGCACGACGTCGACGGCAGTGTTGTCGTGGTCGAAAAAACCGCCATCGCAGCGGGCGCATCCGGCATCGCCTGCGGCGTCATCCGCAATAACTACTACCAGCCGGCCATGCGCGAACTCATGGCGCACAGCGTGGCGGTGTGGAACTCCGATCCCGAGACATACAGCTACCACCCGGTCGGTTACCTGCAGATAAGCCCGGCGGTCATGGAGGAACAGGTCGCCGGTATCTACGAGGAGCAGTGCGCCATCGGCTACGAATCGAGTTTCATCCACGGTGCCGGGGATTGTGCCAAATACATGGACGAGCTTTTCGGTGACTGGCAGGCCGAGGGCACGACTTCTATCCTGCACGAAAAAAGTGGTGGTTACGCCAACAACAAGGCGAGCATGCAAGGTCTCGCTGGGAAGGCCAGGGCGCAGGGCGTTCGAATTCTCGAAGGGGTTTGCGTCACGGGTTTCGAACGCGACTCCGCGGGCGCCGTGACATCGGTCGTCACCGACCAGGGCACAATTGAGTGCGGTTATGTGATCGTCGGGGCAGGTCCGTGGATCAAATCGATTTGGGAGATGCTGGAGCTGCCGAAATCGATAGACGTAAAAGGCCCGGAGGGGGAGGTGGTCACCGACTTTCCGATGTGGAAATTCTGGTGCCTGCAGGAAGGAACGCTGGGCGTGGATCCGAACCTGCAACGGACCCGCAGCGGCGATCTTGCGCCGGTGATTCATGTGGACAGCGATGCCCCGCTTTTTTCGGATATCGACGGATCCCTGATCACCGAGGAAATGTGGGGCATCTATTACAAGCCCGATTTCAATTTCGGAGGCGTACAGGGTGGTGCGGCCCCCTGTCGGGTCGAAACCGATCCCGACAAGGTCGAAGTGGATCCCTATGGGCCGGAATCACCGGACTATGTCGTCAACGAAGATTTCGCGCTCATGTGGGTATCGTGCCTGGCCCACTGCCAGAAGCGGTTTAAAGGCACGTTTGCAAAATACAGGAATGAACGCTCCGGCGGGTTGGGTGCCTTCACGCCGGACAATTTCCCGGTGTTCGATGTTTTCTGCGATAACTGCTACGTCATCGCCGACTCGAATCACGGCTACAAGATGATCGGCGTGGGAAAACTGGTCGCCCGGGAAATCATGGGCGAGACATCGGCGCTGCTCGAACCGTTCAGGTTTTCCCGTTATGCTGAGGGCGCACTTCACCCGACGTCCAACAGTCCTTTCCCCTGGAGTTGACGACTCCCACTTCGGAGAACCAAAGTATGTCCAATAAAAACGAAACGGATCTGGAGCGCCACGTAAACGCTCCCGGGCGCGATGAACTGGTTAAACAGGTCAGGGCCAAAATCGACGAACTCGGGATAAGCTACGTCTACTTTCAGTTCATTTCGGTAACAGGGCGCGTGGTCGGTAAGGGCATACCGGCAGACCACTGGGAGCGCACCGCCGCAAACGGTTTCCAGTTGGTTTATGGCTCAACCGCGAATCTGTTTGTTGACCGCCAAGGGGATTACATCGGTTACGGTGCGGAATCGCTGGAGCTCGTAGGGATCCCGGATCCTGAAACTTTTTGTCAACTGCCGTGGGACAAACGCGTCGCGCGGGTGTTTTGCACTTGCTTCCGCAACCGGGAGGAGAAAGAGAACCCAGGCGCCCACCTGACATCAGACTGCCGGGGCAATCTCCGTATCATTCACGATCAGTTCAAGGACAAGCATGGTGGCCTGCATCTGCGCCTGGGCATGGAACCGGAAATGATGTGGTTGAAGCGTGGCGAAGACGGAAAACCTGACGGTGGTTTCTCAGAGCCTTACTGCTATCACATCGACCAGTTCGAGTCTTTGCGACCGATATTCATGCAGGTCATGGAATATGCCCGCGCGATGGGTTTCGACATGATCCAGGGTGACCACGAGGATGCGCCGGGCCAGCTTGAACTCAACTGGCAATACGATGATTGCCTGCGTACCTGTGACCGGCTGAGCACGTATCGGCAAATATGTGCGCAGGTTGCCAGGGAAAATAATCTGATTGCGTGCTTCATGACAAAGCCCTTTATGGGAGTATCGGCAAACGGTTGTCATGCGAACATGTCTCTATGGATTGGCGGCGAAGACAAGGTCAATGCGCTCGGTAACGAATCCCTCCCCGGCCTCGAAGGAAATTTTTCGTACCTGAGCGGCGGCGAGAACAAGTTCATGCCGGAGGGCGACGACCCGCAAATTCCTGGCCAGATCGGCCTGTATGCGATTGCTGGCGTAATGGAACACCTGGATGCGCTGACCGCCCTCGGATGTTCCACCGTCAATTCCTATCGGCGGCTATGGGACACAGGCTACTGGGCGCCCGTATATAAAGACTGGGGTTATCAGAACCGGACCACGGCGCTCAGAATTTCGGCGCCCGGCCGCTTCGAATATCGCGCCGTCGATTCGATGGTTAATCCATACCTGCTTAGCGCCGGACTCCTCCAGTCCTTTGACGACGGAATTGACCGCAAACTCGATCCGGGAAAACCGGAACCTCGTAATATCTATGATGCGATGGAGGCCGGCAAAGAGGTCAAAAAGTTGCCCATGTCATTGGGCGAAGCAGTTGAGTGTTTCAAGCAGGATGACGTCATTCGGGAAGCGTTGCCCGACGAGATGGCAAAAGTGTTCGTGCACTACAAAGAAGACGAATGGGCGAGGTTCATGGCGACGGTTACGCAGTGGGACATCGACACGTATATGGATTGTCTGCCGTAAAATTTGTCGAGCTAGGCTATAACTGAAGGA
>JAPUIP010000719.1 GCA_027296925.1 Candidatus Poribacteria bacterium
GGAAAACCTCTCAATGTACTTTTGGCAGAGGACAATCGGATTAACCAGGCACTTGTGGTGATGATGCTGGAGAATTTTGGACATCATGTCGTGGTGGCGAACAATGGCGAAGAAGTACTCGCTCTCCTGGAGAAAGAGCCAGCAGATATCATACTAATGGACGTGCAAATGCCCCGTATGGACGGAATTGAAGCCACGAAGGCCATCCGCAATAAAGAGCAAGGCACTAGCACTCACATTCCAATAATAGCGATCACTGCCAATGCCATGGCGGGTGACCGTGAAATATTCCTGAACGCCGGTATGGATGAATATATTTCTAAGCCGATCGGCGAGGGGGTATTATACGAAATGTTGGAAGGCATTTCAGATTCTGCGGCGGAGGGTCCACATCCAGATGCTCAATTAGAGCAGGGAGCGCCTCCAACTCTGGAACAGGCGCCATGAGCAGATCTCCGTCATCGGACAGCGACAGAACCATCGGTAGGGCAAAGATGCCCGCCCAACCGGACGCCCTTTGGACATATCCATAACGGGCTTCGTGTATTCGACCGAACAGAACGCGCCGGCCGTCACCATCCAGCAGCGTGAGACCTTCATTGTAGACGCCGGGGCGACCGGTGTCGCCAAGCGCCAATCGCTTGTGCCGTTGGGGCATGAACCTATGGTTCGCGTAAGTCCCGATGTAGAATTGTGCGCCGCGAGGGTGGCTGGTGAAGGATAGCACGTGCTTGCCTCCCAAACGGAAGAAATCAGGACAGCCGCAGTCCTCGCCCCACTCCGTGAATCGCCCGCCTTCATAGAAAGGATGCAGATACTCCCAGTGGTCGAAATCCGTAGATCTGAACAGATACGCCGCGTCCGGCGGGGCGGACCCACTGTTCCCGGTGAGCGCGTAGTAGGTATCGCCCTCGATCCAGGCGCACGGCGCGCCGCCAATCCGGTATTGATCGCCGGGGCGCGGATTGGGGATGATCGGGTTTGCCCGGTGTTTCTCCCAATGGATCAGCAGATCATCTTCGCTTGTGGCAAGGCAGATGCCGTCCGGTATCCCGTGGTAGATGAACGTGGGAACTCCGTCTTTGTTGATGAACGCCGCCCCACTGAAGCACTGATCTCGGTCTGCCTGCCCCGGCGAGGGCGCCAAAGCGATCGGGTGATCGGTCCAGTGTACCAAATCTTCGCTAGAAGCGTGCCCCCAATGGATTGAACCGTGGAACGCCCCGTTGGGGTTATACTGATAGAAGATATGGTATCTGCCCTTCCAGAATATCGTGCCGTTCGGATCATTCATCCAGTTGGCCGGCGCCAGAAAATGATAAGCCGGCCGGTACCGGTCAGATGCCAGCTTCAGACGACGTGGGTCGATTTCTCTCTGCTTCGATTCGATCATGTGTTTGCCTCCATCGGCATCGCGTGTAGGTCGGGGCGAGGGACGGCACCTAACATCCTACGACAAATCACTGTATCCGTCAATAATCTCCTGCCGTCGAAAACAGTCGAGGGTATGATCGTTGACCATTCCAACCGCTTGCATGTGGGCATAGCAAATCGTCGAACCCACAAACTTAAATCCACGCTGACGCAGCTCCTTGCTCAATGCATCGGATTCGGAGGTGGTCGCCGGGTAGTCGCTCAGCACGCTAAATTCATTGACAATGGGCTTGCCGTCTACGAACCGCCAGAGATAGGCATCGAAACTGCCAAGCTCTGATTGGATTTCCAGAAATCGTTGCGCGTTGTTAATGGCAGCGAGGACCTTTAGCCGGTTGCGAATGATGCCCGGATTGCCCAAAAGCAATTCGACCCGCGTCTCATCATATCGAGCGATTTTTTCCGGGTCGAAGCCATCAAAGGCGATTCGGTAGTTTTCCCGCTTCCGCAGGACGGTATACCAGCTCAGCCCGGCTTGCGCGGATTCTAACGTCAGGAATTCAAACAAGACCTGGTCATCGTGGACGGGGACGCCCCACTCTCTGTCGTGGTAATCGACGTAATCCGGTTTCCCCAAGTCAACCCACGGACACCGGCAGGGCTTGTGTTTTGTCACCATTGTGTCTCCTCATTATTCTAATTTACCAAAGTTGACAGACCACTATGCCTCGAGTCGGATATCCGGCAATTCAAAGTCATCGCCTGTTTCTTCGATCCAGCGAGCGAGGCGGTGATGGCAGCGTTCTTTTTGGTTCTGGAAGGCCCGGTCGTACACATAGTTGGCCTGTTCATACGGATCATCAGCCGTATGAAAGAGCTGCCAGTCGTTTCCCGGCGTGCAGACGTATTTCCACCCATCCCGCGTCACCACACCGCGCCACGCCTTGTTCACGGTGTGCATGTGCATTTTCCGGGGAATCTGCTGCAGATAGGCCGAGTCCGGTTCCGCTTCGCGCGCTGGCGGCCCCTTGTACTCTGGCGAATCCGAGCGGATGCAGTGTGCGGAATAATCGTGTCCGACCATTTCTGCCGGAACCGGAATCCCGCAGAGTCCGAGCGTCGTCGGGGCAATATCGACGTGGTTGATGACCGCATCGGTGCCGCCGACGGTCATATTGTCATTTCCACCCACTTTGCCGATGATGAACGGAATGCGGATGGACTCCTCCCACGGACTGGATTTGCCCCACTGAGCGTGGCTCCCAAGCATGTCCCCGTGGTCCGAAAAAAACACCACGTAGGTTTCCCGGTCGACTCCCATCGCCTTGAGCGCCTGACGAATGCGCCCCACGTTGTAGTCCAGGTTTTCGATCATCCCGTAATAGCCGGCGAGATTGACAGCGGCTCTTTCCCGAACCCAGGGCACCTCCGGCACATTGCGCCGGAACTGAATGTCAGCGGGGTGAATGCGCCGCGTGCCGTAGTCCGGGTTGGTCGGCGTGACGTAGGGGCCATGCGGAGGCTGCACCGAAAGCACGGCGAAAAACGGTTGGTCGTCCGACCTCGCGCCGACATGGCTTTCGAGATGTTGGATGAGCATGTCGGTCAGCCCATCCGTCTCGTATCCCGGCAACCGCATTGGTACTTCGGTCTCGGTGCCATAGACGTAGCATTCGTGCTGATTGTTGTTATTCTCGTAGCCCATCCAGTACTGAAAACCGCCTCTGCGCTCCGGAGGGACGTAGTGTTCCCGATCATTGGAGCCGTCGAGATGCCATTTGCCCACGTAGGCGGTATGATAGCCGGCGTCGTTGAAAGGTTTGGCAACGGTAGGAATCGACGGTGTTAAGGGGGAGGGCGTTTGTACCGCGCCATTCTGATGCGGGTAGGTGCCGGTGAGCAGTGCGCCACGGAAGGGGGTACACCACGGGGCGCCAGCCACCGCGTTGTCAAAGCGTATGCCATTGCGGGCGAGATTATCGATGTTGGGGGTATACACGTTGGGGTCGCCCCGATAGCTCAATGCCTGTGCGCGATGTTGGTCCCCGAAAATCCAGAGGACGTTGGGTCTGCGTTTCGGTCGAAATTCCAGTCTCTCGTTCATCAAATTCGCGTCCTTTCACGTTTTCAAGGTTCGGCTGGATGCCATGACCTCAATTATCTTGCACTGCTCCAGCCTCGCATAACAATCACTCGACAAGGCGTGCTTGCCGCCATGCGTCGTAGAATGCGGCCATCGAGTCAAAGCGTTTGTGCCGATCATTATGGCAGGCGCGGCGAATGACTTCGTACAAGGCGTCGCTTCCGCGAAAAGGCAGGCGCTCCAACGTGCCATCCGACAGAAGCACGGCAGCGGTGCGCCCCATCGTGAACACGTTGGTACGCTCATCAATGCCCGCGCCCAACTCGAATTCCTCGGGGGCCATGAAGCGGGACGAGCCGAACATGCGTCCCATCTCGTTGGTAAACGGCCCCTGGCGGTAACAGTCCAGATCTACCACATGGAGC
>JAPUIP010000072.1 GCA_027296925.1 Candidatus Poribacteria bacterium
TCGCGGCATCGCGGTGGAAGGCGCTGCGGGTGCGATAGACGATCTGCTGCGGTCCCTGCTGGATATTTTCCTGCAGCGCAATGATGTGGCCCCTGAGCGCTTCGGATTGAACGAGCGGTAGGAGGTCATCGCCGCGATCGGCAAAGACAACTGAAGAAAGCGAAAAAGCGATGAAAAAAGTCATATACAGTTGTCGAGGTTTCATCGTTATGAAGTCGAAATGAGGAAAGCCAGAGATCGGGAAGTTCCTACGCACCCATTATTTCAGCGATTTCAACCGTGCGCTTCTCGATCGAACTCTGGATGGCAGCAAAGACAATCGCCAGCGATTTGAGGTTGTCCGTCCCACTGCATTCCGGCTCCCGTCCCTCCCGCAGCGCCGTGATAAACTCCGCGAGGATGGCATCCTGCCCCAAAAGCGGCAGGTCATCCAACGGCATCTCCTCCCGTATCCCTTGATCTGGTGGATAGGCGCGCGTCCAAAAGATCTTATTTTCCTCCCACGTCAAGCTCCCATCGGGGCCTTCAATCCGCCATTCGCCGTTCCACGGGGACTGCTTGCCGGTGCTGCTGCCGAGCGCGTGATGTGTGGTGACCAACCCACCGTCAAAGTCGATAACCGCTGTGTGCCCGGCGTCGCCAGCATGAAACCCCCACGGTGGATTCCATGTGCGCGCGTAGACACGCAACGGCTCGCGATCCATGACGTAGCGCAGCAGATCGAAGTGGTGGATGCCCATATCCGTGATTAGCGGGTACGGCATGGTCGTGTAGTGCGTTCCCGGGCGTGTTGCCCACGCGCGATAGAAGCCGACCGTGACTTGAGCGGGCTCGCCGATCACCCCTTCCTTGAGCAGCCGATGAGTCGTCCGTGGTTGAGAACCGAAGCGGTAGTTTTGTGTGACCATGTGCGTTTTGCCCGCAGCCTTCGACGCCTTGACGATCCGTTTGGCCGCCTCAAAGTCATCGCTCAGCGGCTTCTCGCCGATCAGGTGAAGTCCGGCTTCAAACGCTTCCACTGCAACGGCTTCGTGGATTTTCGGGGGCGTAACGTCAAGTGCGAAGTCAGCCTGCACCTTTTGTAGCGCGTCCGAAATTGACGGGAAAAGCTGTGCACCGGGAAGGTTGAATTGCTCCGCAGCCTTTGCCCGTTGTTCCGGCACCGGATCGACATATCCCACAATCTCGACGTCCTTGTTCTTATGGCAAACGCTAATCCAACTCCTTGCGCGTCCACCTAATCCAACCACAATTCCTCTCATGTCATCTCTCCTCGTAATGATTCATCACCGTTTGATTCAGCCCTTCACCTTTTTTACGCTTGCCATATTCGTCGTATTCTATCACATATTACTTTTGCTGTCACATGAATTTGCCGCTCTCATGTCAATCATTTTTGTTGACGCCGGACGGAGAATAGGTATAATATCCTCCAATTGGTAATGACTGTGTATTGACTCGGAGCAACTGCGCTGGCCGCGGGGCCAGTCATCAGCTTTTCACAGGAGGACATGTATGCCGTTAACCTTTGATATGCCCTTGGAGGAATTGAAAACGTATCAGGGGCGCAATCCTCGCCCCGAGGATTTTGATGTATTTTGGGATGAGAGTCTGGCGCAGATGCAGGCAATTCAACCAGAAGTGGAATTGGCACCCGCCGCTTTCCAAACCCCGTTCGCTCAGTGTTTTGATATGTACTTCAAAGGCATCGGAGGCGCTCGGGTTCACGCCAAACTTCTCCGCCCCAAAGCGGTAAAAGCCCCCCAGCCGGCGGTTTTAATGTTCCACGGATATTCAGGGAGTTCTGGAGATTGGCTGGATAAGCTCGGATATGTCGCTATGGGATACACCGTCGCTGCGCTTGACTGTCGTGGGCAAGGTGGATTGTCCGAGGACACGGGAAGTGTCAAAGGCAATACGTTGCGTGGACACATCATTCGCGGTCTCGACGATGCCCCGGCGAATATGCTATTTCGACAGATTTTTCTGGATACCGCACAGCTTGCTCAGATTGTGATGGATTTTGATGAGGTCGATGAGAATCGTGTGGGCGCGACGGGAGCCAGTCAAGGCGGTGCATTGACACTCGCATGTTCGGCGCTCGAACCGCGAATCCGTTTGGCCGCTCCCGTGTATCCATTCTTGAGCGACTACAAACGAGTCTGGGAAATGGATCAAGCGAAGGATGCCTACGCGGAACTGGGCGAGTATTTCCGACGATTCGACCCCTGTCATGAGCATGAAGATGAGATCTTCCTCAGACTTGGGTATATTGATGTCCAGCATCTATGTCCGCGAATTCGCGCGGAAGTGTGCATGACCGTCGGTTTGATGGACACCATCTGTCCTCCTTCGACGCAATTTGCCGCCTACAACAAGATTGCGTCCGAGAAATCGATGGTACTTTATCCTGACTTCGGACATGAATCACTCCCAGGCAATTCGGACAGGATTTTCCAGTTTATGAGTCAGCTATCAGAGTTGAAACCGGAGTAGCCTACACAGACAGGAGTTGCCTCCATGAAAATCAAAGAGATCGAGACGATTGCGCTCGCCGACCCCGGCAAAGCCGAGGAAACCCTGGTGCGGGTCCATACCGATGAAGGCATCACCGGCATCGGGCAAGCCGAATCGCCGTCGCTGGTCATTGATGCCATCATTCGTACCGACGGCGGCTTACAACAGATTTTGCATGACGAAGACCCGCTACAGGTTGAGCGGCTCTGGCAGAAGATGTATTCCGCCACCGGTCTATTTGGTCGGCGCGGTGTCACCATCGCTGCCATTGGCGCCCTTGAAACCGCGCTTTGGGATATTGCAGGCAAAGCGCTCGGAAAGCCGGTCTGCGAACTGATTTGGCACGCTTGCTGTACAGTCCGCGAACCAGCGGAGATTAAGCAGAAGGTGACCCCCTATGCCACCGTCTACCCACCGGGCGAAAATGTGCAGGAGATTGTTGAGCGTTTTACACTGGCAAAGTCGCGTGGCTTCCGAGCCATGAAACTGGAGGAGTGGCCCGGCGGGTTCGGGCATATCAGCATCCGGCGCGACATTGAAATTGTGCAAGCTGTACGCGAAACCATCGGTGAGGACAGGGATGTGCTGATTGATGTACAGAACTGTTGGTATGAGGTGGGGCAAGCTGTGGCATCGATCCGCGCCATCGAGCCGTACCATCCGTTTTTCGTGGAGGCGCCGTTGCCGGCGGACAATCTCGCTGGTTATGCTCGACTGGCAGACACAGTGGATACGCGGATTGCCGTCGGCGATTGGGGGTTTACGACCCGGTTTGAGTTCGAGGAGATTATGGAAAAAGGTCGGGTGGATGTCGTGCAGCCCAGTTCAGTCCGATCGGGGGGAATTCGCGAAATCGCCCGTATCGCCGAAGCTGCGTATCGTCGCGGGCTAATCTGTGTGCCACACGCCTGGTGCCACATGGTCGGCGTGGCAGCGGAGATCCACCTCGCCGCCGTGCTACCGAATATGCCATATTTCGAAACGCCGATCGCCTTTCCTGATTCGCCAATCATTTCCGAGCTTCTCGTTCCGCAGATACAGGTCGATCAGGATGGTTTTATCGAGGTGCCCAAACGGCCGGGACTCGGCTTTGAATTGAATGAAGACGTCATCGAGAAATTCAGGGTTGCTCCCCACTGAAATCTCGATCCACGCTAACGAGGACAAATCACATGCAAGTGACACATACGTTAACCGATGAAATGACAACAATCTGTATTGAGGGGTTGCATCGCACGGTTCGGATGCTCCATATCACGGACTTGCATCTTGCGCTGATCGATGACCGGGATGCGGACCACATTCCCGCGTGCGCAGATGCTTGTCAGCGTTTTGAACCCAGCGTGGCGATATCTGACCGGATGATGATGGAGGCGAAAACGCTCGATCTTGACCTGATTGCGTTAACGGGTGACATCGTTCATTTTCCGTCTCATGCCGCCGTTGAGGGGATAAAAGCGGCGATGGCTCAGGTCAACGTACCGGTGCTGTACACCGCTGGCAATCACGACTGGCACTTCCCCGGACTCTCAGGTCGGGAAGAATTGCGAGAGGCGTGGTGGCCAGCACTTCAACCGCTTCACCGTGGGCATGCGTCACATGCCCGGCATGAAATT
>JAPUIP010000720.1 GCA_027296925.1 Candidatus Poribacteria bacterium
TGACATGAACCATCCTGATATAAATGTGGTTTTGGATCAAGTTGTCCAGGTTGCTCGCTCTTCAGGAAAAATGCCTGGGGATTGTGTGACTTGTGCGAACCAGATTCTCGCTGTCTTCCGTCGTGCCGGTATCGATGCGAAAAAGGTTGAATTACGATCCAACTGGCAGTATATAGTTCATAAAGACAGCCACGAATCGATCACTTTCAACGGAAGGCACTTTGCGATCGAAAGCCACCAGAAAATTTACGATGCGTTTCACCCTGAAGGTATTGCAAGAACTGAATATCTCGATCAATTTCAGGTAACTCCATTCGCCTCTTTGAATTTAATCGATGTGGAGTAAATCTTATGAAGCGAGAACATCAAGAGTACCTCGGCCATGAAGCATTGAAGTTATGGGAAAAAGGTGATTTACAAGGTGCGGAGGAATATTTCATCAAAGCGATTCGACAGCATCCGGATGCTAGCATGGCTTACCATTTCTTGACAGGATTATATCTTGAACAGAAACAACTTGCTAAAGCTAAAGATCTTTTGACGCGCAGCCGTAGCAAGTTTCCACAGTACGAGGCAGGCTATCAGATGGATCTCGCTAAAATAGCTTCATTAGAGAAAAACACAGGAAGAGCAATCCAACACCTGAGCCAAGCACGTGAGGCGGGATTTGATAATGACGAAATGATTCTTGAAGATCCGAAATTGGACTTTGTGCGTCAATCACCTGAATTTTTGGATTTGATGGGAAGAAAAAGAAGGAAATAGCAATCCTTTCTCGTAATCGGGAACTTCGGAACGCTCCAGAATTATGAAAATCACAGATGTTCAAACCTTTATTGTCGGAAATCCCTGGAAGAACTGGGTGTTCATCAAACTCCATACCGATGATGGCGTTTATGGAATTGGCGAGGCGACAAGCCATCGCAAAGCCAAAACCGCCGAGACCGCCGTTATCGAGATGCGCCGATACTATCTGGGACGTGATCCGTTCAACACAGAGGAGATCTACGAGGAACTCACGAAGGCAAGTGCACCCTTTTACGTCAAAGCCGCTGTAGACATGGCGTGTTGGGACATCATCGGCAAAACGGTAGGCCTGCCGGTCTATCAACTGATTGGCGGGCAGTACCGAGCTCGCATCCGTGCCTACGCCAACGGCTGGTACCAGGTGGATCGCGTCCCCAAAGCCTTTGCCGACAAAGCCAAAGCGGTTGTCGAAAAGGGCTATACCGCACTCAAGTTCGATCCCTTTGGGAGTGCGTATGGACGGATGGCCCGCGACGAAATCGATCTCTCCATTGATATTGTCGCAGCGGTGCGCGAAGCGGTCGGTCCCAACGTCGAACTCCTCATCGAAGGGCATGGACGCTTCGATCCGTTGCTGAGCGTCAAGATCGGGCGGCTGCTGGAGCCGTTCGACCCCGGGTGGTTTGAGGAGCCGGTACGTTCGGCGCAGATTGATGACCTCGCTTCAATCGCCGCAAAGCTGACCTTTCCCATCGCAGCCGGTGAAGGACTCTCAGGGAAAGAGGCGTTTATGGCGCTGCTAGATCGGAGAGCAGCACAGGTCATCCAGCCCGATCCCATCCCCGCCGGCGGCATCACGGAGATGAAAAAGATCTGCGCAATTGCCCAGGCCCATCACGTTTCCGTTGCGCCACACAACGCCCAAGGTCCTGTCTGTACCGCCGCCTGCCTCCATATTGATGCCTCCACGCCAAACGTCATAATTCAGGAAGTCTTTGAGGATTTCGCAACACCCTTTGCTGAAAAGATCGTTGACCACCCCATCGAGATTCAAGACGGCTATGTCATCATTCCGGATCGCCCCGGCTTAGGGCTCGACCTGAACGAGGCGGAGATGGCGAAATATCCTTACGATGAGTCGCACTTTTTGGATCTTTACGGCGAAGGCGGTTGGGAAAAGCGGAATTTGGGCGATGCGTGAAACAGAAACGGAGGGAAGTCAATGATAACGCCAAACTACCAACAACTCATCATTGAACGCATTAAAGGGTTACCCTCGGAAACACTTGCTGAGATTGCTGACTTTATCTATTTTCTGCGCAAGCGTCAATTTCAGCCCCTGGCGTTTGAGGCGGAGATGCAAGGAATGGTGCTAAATACAGAATTAAGGGAATTGAGCCACGCCGAAGAAACTCATTTAGACAAGGAATTTGAAGGCTACGACAAACGCTACCCTCGCGGGTGAATTCGTCATGGATACGATAGAATTCGTCTTACGTATCAAACGCCATGAACAGATTTTTGGGGCAACTCCTGCCAACGCATACCCCCCTCCTGCCTCCCGACTGGATCACCATCTTCTATCTCGCAATCAGCGGACTGCTAATCTGGGTCTTTCATAAGAACTTGCGCGGCTGGCAGATTTACGTCTCCGTCCATGTTGTACTGATCATGGCGATTTTTTCGCTCGCGTTCGTTCCGGATGGTGCTTTTCCGCTCCCACTTCAAATCGTGCGCGACTGGTATCCGATTGTGGCCATTCCGATTTTGTACTGGGAGAGTCCACCGTTGACGCAGATGGTTTTTCAGGGATATTTCGATGAGAAAATCATGGCGTGGGAAGATCGGTTATTCAAAGGCCAACCGAGTGTGTATCTGAGTGAACGATTTCCGTCAAAGGTGATTTCGGAGTTTCTGCACCTGGGTTATCTCAGCTACTACGGCATTGGCGTTGCGCTTGCTGAAGTGCTCTACCTGCAAGGTAGGCGTGAAGCATTCCATGAGGTCGTTTTCGCAGAAGCGCTTACCTTCAACCTGTGTCTTATCTGGTATCTCTTTATGCCCGTAACCGGACCACGCTGCCGGTTCGAGAAAATCAAGGGACGCCTCGCGGACGGATTCTTCCACAAACTGACCCACGCGATCGTCTCTCGCGGTTCAGCGAAAGGCACAGCGTTCCCAAGTTCCCACGTTGCGCTCGCCGTGATTGTGGTGCTCTGTGCTGCACGCTATGACCTGGCGACTTTTGCGGTCCTGTGCCCCTTTGGCGTGGGATTGGTCATCGGCACCGTTTATGGGCGATTTCACTACGCTCTCGATGCAGTTGTTGGGACGGCTTTGGGGATTATTGTCTTTGGACTCTTCCGTTCCCTTTATTGGTTGCTGGCGTGAAACCGGCGTGCTGTTGAATCCCACAAAAACAACTGTATTTTTCTATGGGGCGTGGGATATAATGTAGAGACACATCTTTCGCTGCTAAAAAGGCGTAGCTTCCGCTGACTGTTGGTATAGCGGGCATTTTCGCCATCGAATTGAGATTAACATCGCCGCAGGCGCGCCTCCAGCCTTTGCTTATTCGAGTCAACACGTCCGATAATTTTCTCACATCTTCAAACATATTAGGGAGGAATTCATGACAAATAAACTTGCTATATCCGGTGGAACACCTGTCCGCGACACGCAAAGAAAACCCTGGCCCACCTGGCCATTGACGAACGTAGCGGAATGGGAGTCGGAAATCGAACCACGGATGCGTGAGGTGTATCTGAGCAGCACCGAGGGATTAGGCGGCGGAAAATCGGAAGAACTCGGCGAAAAGTACGCCGACTATACCGGCACTAAGTATGCCATGTTTATGCCACACGGGACCGACGCCATCAGCGCGGCGTTGGCTGGGGTACTCGACCTAGACGGTTTCGGCGATGGCGGCGAAGTGATTATGCCCAACTACACCTTTGTCGCCACCGCGAGCGCAGCCCTCGACCAGAAGTGTACGGTCGCGTTTGTGGACATCGATCCGGACAACTTCACGATTGACCCCGCGGCAGTGGAGGCTGCGATCGATCCAAACCGCACTCGCGCAATCTTGCCGGTGCACCTGGGGGGACATGCCGCAGACATGGACGCTCTCAGGCGAATCGCCGACAAGTATGGGTTATCGCTGATCGAGGATTGTGCGCAGGCACACAGCGGTGAATCTCGCGGCAGGAAGGTCGGCTCACTCGGCGACGCCGGCGCATTCAGCTTTCAATCGTCCAAGAACCTGACTTCGGGCGAAGGCGGCATGGTGACCACAGACGACAAAGGTGTTCGTGATCGTGTTTACGCCTTCATGAACGTCGGACGGGCGCCCGACGGCGAACGGTGGGAGTATCCACGTCTTGGGTGGAACTACCGTCCGTCCGAGTATCTCGCCGCCCTGCTCCTTCCGCGTCTGGAAAAGCTGGAGGCGCAGACCGATCACCGAAATGCGAACGCGGCTTATCTCTCAACGGAGTTGAAGGGCCTCGAAGGCATCACGCCTCCCAAACTGAGCCCCTGGGTCACGAAACATGGTTACCATCTCTATTGCGCGAAGTACGATTCCGAAGGATTCGGTGGCAAACGACGCGATGAATTTCTCAAAGCATTAAACGCCGAAGGGATTCCCTGCTCAAGCGGATACGGTTCGCCGCTTTCAAAGGAGGCTGGCATGGCGCATGTCGCCCAGACATATCCGGGGCTCATC
>JAPUIP010000721.1 GCA_027296925.1 Candidatus Poribacteria bacterium
GTTTGAAACGGCAATGATCATCGAGATATCGTTGAAGCGGTACTTTCTGATCTGATCCGGCCGCACAGGGCTCCGCACATGACATACAGCGGGGACGCCTAGATTTCGGCTAATCCAATGGAGATAATGATTCATCCGAAACTCCGAATGTATCAACCGGATGCCCATCTCCTGAGCGGATCGGAGGAGTCTGCTCGCCGCGATACGCCGCGTGAAGATCGATTTCGTCTTTCGCCACAGAGGAAGCTTCATGATGTCGGTGGGAATGCCCGATAAACGAAGCCCGTCGGCCAAGTCGCCGCCTTCGGGACATATTACCCTGGGGCGATATCGCTTTCTGTTCAAGCCTTCGATCAGGTATTGGTATTGAATTTCAGCACCGCCCACCTTCGCACCGCTAAGGCTCAGGTAAAGCACCTTTACCTCGCCATTAGGCATAACGCCTCCTTCTACGTGCGAAATCGGATTTCGACAAAATACTTGCCAAGCCGATGTGAATTATGGTATAAGTCAAAAAATGTGTATACTTCTCAGGTTGCATTTTTCCATTTTCGCATTTGGATTTCATAAACGCAATCATCAACATCCAAAGACAACGCCTGTAAAAGGGGATCCGATTCATGCGTTCTCAACATCAGCTTGTACTCATCTTGTGTATATTTCTTATCGGATTGCTGTTTTCCTCACCGGCTCAAGGGTTTATTGAGCGGGAATATACAATTCACGAAATCATAGATGCCTGCACAAACATCGTATTCGGGAAGGTTAAAAGCGCAGATGCCGGGCGACTGAGAGGCATTGTTGAGGTCAAAGAAGACGTTAAGGGCAAAAGCAATCTGGATGAGATTAAGATAAACTTCGCTATGGGACACTATCGCCGCGAGACGTCTCCTCCCAAGATGGTTGGACTGCTCAAGGTCGGCATGCCTATCATCATCTTCTACCGGGAAACGTATGGCATCCAGAGTCTCGGATATGTAAATCATACGTGGTTTCAAACCCGTGCGTATGGTGGACATCCGGGAGAGTGGTGGGGATTTACACATATGGACCCCTATATGTCACGAACATTTAGCGGCGAAACAACAGAGTTTCAGCAAATCATCCGTGCCATCCTCGCCGGCGAAAAGTGGGTCGGCGCCCCCAAAAACGCCGTAAAGGCGTTGGTCTTGACGGGTAACAGCACTCGCCCGATGTTGAGCCAGGTGCCTGTGTACACGAACACCGTCGGCTATGAATATAACGGGCTCAAGTCTGTCCGCAAAGCGGGAAATCGGGTTCTGGCTTATGAGTCCACTCGGGATGCTTCTCTTCCCGACTTGGATCAGGCGGACATATTGTGGCTTGGACAGGGGGAGATTGCCAATCAGCGCTACCGGCTCAACAAAAGCACAGAGCGAAAGATCAGGAAGTTTGTGAAAAACGGCGGTATTGTCATTGTTAGTGGTCAAAATAGCGACCACGACCGGCCATGCGAAACCGGTTGGCTCGTCGGAAAATTAACGGGAGTTGAACGCCCTTACACGCAGAACTTTGAAGTGACAAAGTCGGGAACCAAACTGTTTTCAGAGCCGAATCATATCCAACCCGGACAACTTCTCATTGACGATGCCTGGACAAATTGGGACAAAAGTTACGAGATTCTTGCGACCACGAATGGCGGAAAGGACCTCGTTGTCGGCTTGCGGGAACACGGCAAAGGATTATACATCATCACGAGCATGCGCAATGATAATCAAGATACCGTCGCAATAAATAAAAAGCTGATGGAAAATATCCTCTACTACGCGGCTAACCGATTACGCTAGCGAGCAGAGCGGTGAAAGATGAGCGCGCCAGTGCATTGACTGGATTGAGGGATAACCGGTCGTTAGCCAAGAATAAATCCATTCTCCTGCCTTGTTCTTTGCTCACAGCCATTTCGCGACAACAAGTGTCACATCGTCTCCCATCGGGCTCCCTTGCCGATAGACCTCTAGGTCCGCTAAAATGGCTTGTTTAATTTCCGGTGGCGATAAGTGAGCAGAAGCCAAGACAATTTCTCTTAATCGGTCATCACCATAAAGCTCCTCTGCCAGGTTTCCAGCTTCTGTGATTCCATCAGAGTAAAGCACAAGCGCGTCTCCTGGATACCATGCAACCTCTTCCCCGTAAAATGTGGTATTCTCCTCCGTTGGCAGCAAACCGAGCGGCATAAACTGTGACTCTAACTCGATAATCTCCTGAGTTGCGGCGCGATACAGGAGCATCGATGGATGACCCGCGTTTGCGAACTCCAGTTTCTGATTGGCGAGATCGATGATAACGTAACAACAGGTCAGGTAGATCCAGCTTTGGATGTGATGTTCAGCGACCCGGTTAATTGCATTGATCACCGCAGGAATAGAGGAATCAAACTGAATCTGCGTATGCAAGCCGCTTTTCGTCATGGCTGTCAGCATCGCGGAATGATAGCCGTGCCCCATGACATCTCCGAGGAAAATTGCAAAGCGATCTGCTGACAGTTGAAGGTAATCGTAATAATCCCCGCCGACGCTGTCTGCCGGTTGGCAGTACCCAGCCGTGACCAGTTGTGGGTGATTGATCTCCTCACTCGGTAGCAGCGACTGTTGGACTTCGGCTGCCATTCGCATTGACTCTTGCCGAGCGACTTCCTGCCGAATGACATTGAATCGTTCGCTGAGATCCGCCCGAATCTTGGCGTTCAGCACGCGAAACATACCCCGTGCAATCAGAAAATCCTGACTCATTGCATGGTAAAAATCGTCACGGCTAATCCGCAGCATTGTGGTGTCCTGCGTGATTTTTATCGTTGCGCTACGCGGCTCACTCTCCTCGATCAAAGCCATTTCGCCAATACAGGCGCCCGTTTGAGCCAATGTGATGACCAGGGTATCTTCTTTTAGAATTCCGACTTCTCCCGCAACAATCAAATAGAGCGAATCACCTTCGTCTCCTTCCCGAAACAGGATATGCCCGGCGGGATAATCCTGTTCCTGGGTTATCTTGGAGATCTGCATTAATGCTTGAGTCGGCACGTGAGTAAACAGATCTGTCTTCTGTAAGAACGTCAACTTCTGTTGTTCCGATAGCATCTGATTTATCTCATTTCTTGATGTGTTAGACACCGTGACTCGATTGAGTCGTGCTGCAGGCGCAACGGGCTCGATGGATGCAAAATTTATGGCTTGGTCGAATGCTTGGCGAAGTTCGATACTGATCCGCGGGATATATCCTCGCCATGTTTGCGCTACATTATATCGCACAACCGAAATGAGTTCAACAATTATTCATAGGGAGTGAATATGAATCAGGTCCACAAACGTTGGTTGGGGATTGCTCCACTATTTGACCCCGCTGACGGTGTCACCATACTCGGACCCCTGAACCCCGGACCGGGATGGTGGGTTGGCGCGCCGAGTGTCTTGTACGATGATCAGAACGAAAGATTTTACCTCTACTACCGACGCCGAAAACCCCGTGAACTCGGCCGTGGGACAAACTGTTACATCGCGGAAAGCAAGAATGGAATCGAGTTCTCAACCATCTGGGAGGCGTCCAAAGATGACCTCGACACACCATCAATGGAGAAGGCCGCCCTCGCTCTGACTTTGGATGGGAAGGCACATCTATACCTCAGCTATGTGGATGCAGTGGATAATAAATGGCGAACGGATCTGATTCGAGGGGCTCGGTTTGATCAACTTGACACCCAGAATCGCGTCAAAGTTTTTACAGCGGATGACATCAACGCAGAGGGAGTCAAGGATCCGTATGTGTTTATTCTCGGCAGGATGTACTACATGCTCTTGAGTTATGCGCCAAGCCCACTGCGTGCTGAGGCGTTGAGCGGGCGGATGCACGCAACGGCTGATGTCTACAACACCGGCATCACCAAATCCCACACCGGTCTGGCGATTAGCGGCGATGGGGTTCGCTTCCGCTGGCTGGGCGATATCTTCTCCCCCAGAGAAAGCGGGTGGGACGCCTATGCGGCTCGGATTAGCACGCTCCTCTATACGCCCCCGGTATTCACGGCCTTTTACGACGGCAGCGCGAGCGTCGCAGAGAACTACGAGGAACGCACAGGAATCGCAATCAGCTTAGATCTCCGAAGTTACGAGCGCGTGACGGAAGCCGGCCCCATTTTGACGTCGCCGCATGCTTCGGGCTCGCTGCGGTACATGGAGGCAATCGTTGTGAATAATCAGATCTACTACTATTACGAATACGCCAGAGCCGATGGTTCGCATGAGCTACGGCTCAACGTCGTTCCAATGGAGTAGGCACAGGGACGAATCGGTTGTTTGAGCAACCTGGACGTTCACATCAATGCCTGTTTGGCAGGAAATCGTTCAGCCCTATCACATCCAGTTCCGTTATTCGCTTCAGTTGCTCGTCATTCGTTATGAAAGCGGTTGCGTTGGCACGAAGGGCTGTGGCAACATGGAGTGCATCGGGAATCTTCAGACGGTATTTTACTCGTAATTCTGCCGCTTGACGCGCGATTCGATCATCGACTTCCAGCAGGTAAAGGTTCGGAAAGTGCCTGAGTAGAATTTCATACAGATCTGCGATGTCAGGTTGGTTGAGGGACAAGGGCTTGCCTACGATTTCCATCAACGCAACAACAGAGGCAACACCTTGGACCTGAGCGGTCTAAACCATATTCAGAGCAGTTGTCGTTAGGGGTGAATAGATCGGATGAAGTTCCAGATGATAGATGAATACACCTGTGTCTATGCCGATCCACTGATGTTTTGCGATGGCATCGGCTAACTGTCTACCCAAGCGTTCCGTTCTCCTTTCAGATATTCGCCGGTGTGTGTATCCTCCCAAACTTCCCGATGCAAGCCGGCGAGTGCTTGCACATAGTCCTCCGGCTCAGGAATGAGAACGAGGCGACCATCGCGAATTTCGACCAGTAATCGATCGCCGGGGGTAATGTTCAAATCCCGGCAGGCGGCTTTAGGGATAGAAATCTGGTATTTTTTGCTGACCTTGACGGTTAAAGTCACGTTATTCCCCTCTTTCAGCTAAGTAAAATCCATTTTTGCTTAGTTAAGGATACCTTCAATCAGATAAGATATCAAGCTATTTGAGTTCACACAGTTTCACGGAGAAACATAAATGATCACAGTTGAAAACCTCACGAAAAATTATGGTCCGTTTCAGGCATTGAAGGGAGTTTCTTTCAGTATCGATAAAGGCGAGGTCGTTGGTTTCCTCGGGCCAAACGGTGCCGGCAAAACGACCACAATGCGGATCTTGACCTGCTTTATGCCGGCGAGCAGTGGCAAGGCGACCGTCGCCGGATACGATGTTTTCAAGGAATCCCTGGCGGTTCGCCAGCATATCGGCTATCTTCCCGAAAATATACCGCTCTACCCCGAAATGACTGTCATGGGCTATCTCAAGTTTATCTCCAAGATCAAAGGGCTACCGCGCAGCAAACGTGCCCAACGGATGGAGATCGCCATCGAATCCTGCGGCTTGACAGAACGGCGCGATCAGATTATCGGCCAACTATCCAAAGGGTATCGCCAGCGTGTCGGTTTGGCACAAGCGCTCATTCATGATCCAGATGTCATAATCCTCGATGAACCCACGGCCGGACTGGATCCCCGCCAAATTATCGAAATCCGGCAACTCATCAGAGAACTTGGCAAGGAACACACGATCATCCTCAGCACACACATCCTCCCCGAAGCAAGTATGACTTGTGAACGACTGATCGTTATCAATGAAGGGTGGATCACCGGCGAGGTCAGGCTGTCGGAGGGACGCGCCATCTCTATCAACACAGGTGATGGGCTGCGCACAGAGCTCAGCGATATGAAAACGCTCTATCTTGAAGTGTCGGGGCCGGCGGATGAGGTGAGGACTGCCTTAGAGCGCCTTCCGAATGTCGCCCAGGTCGAAAGTCAAGGTTTAAGTGTGAATGATAATCTAACCTTCCACATCAGTTATGACGTTAATGCGGATATTCGAGCACAGGTTTCGGCAAACATCATCCAAAACGGTTGGGGTTTGCTGGAGATGCGTTCTGTCGAAATGACGCTTGAGGAGATTTTCCTGCAGTTGACGACAAGCATGGAAAGTGAAACGCAGGGCGAGGGTGAAGAAAGTTCGGAGGCGTGAGCGTTGATGAAGTTCGCCTGCAAATCTTACGGACTGGACGGGAGTCATTGAGTTCTGCAGATGAAAAATCCGCAAACAGAAATAGAAAAGATGTGTCATGTCAGCATCTGAA
The DNA here is from genome assembly GCA_027296925.1 of Candidatus Poribacteria bacterium. GTDB lineage: Bacteria > Poribacteria > WGA-4E > WGA-4E > PCPOR2b > JAPUIP01. Next base: position 6,254 of record JAPUIP010000721.1, read on the forward strand.
CAACCTCACGTACTTTTGATTGCGACAGATCACTGGCCGGCGTCTCTGCTGGGGGTCGCGGGGCATCCCGCCATCCAGACACCGACCCTGGATCAGCTCGCGCGTAATGGCATCCGTTTTACTCGCGGCTACAGCGAATGCCCGGTGTGCATACCCGCCCGCCGAACGCTGATGACGGGTACAATGCCACGTACACATGGCGACCGAGTTTTTAAGGACAGGCTGCCGATGCCTGCAGTTCCAACGATGGCGCAAACCTTCCGGGACGCCGGCTACCAGGCTTATGCTGTGGGTAAACTGCATGTGTATCCCCGCAACGCGACCGGATTGGATTCGACGACGTGATGCTGGCTGAAGAAGGCCGGCTGCAATACGGCGTCGTTGATGACTACGAGCTCTTTCTCGGCGATCACGGCTATGCGGGGCAGCAATTCGCCCACGGCATGTGCAACAACGAATACCTCAACCGTCCGTGGCACCTGCCGGAGGCGTATCATGTCACCAATTGGACGACGCAGCAGATGGCGCGACTCATCAAAAGACGAGACCCGAATCGCCCCGGATTCTGGTATCTCTCCTACTGTCATCCGCATCCGCCACTGGCGCCGCTGGCATGTTATCTCGATATGTACCGCGAGATTGATGACTTCTGCGGTGACTTTGAGCCGATGCTCAATGAACACTTGATTTCTGACGGCAACCGCAAACGGTTTAGGAAACGTACACTGGCTCTCAGTGAAGTCATGACCATC
>JAPUIP010000722.1 GCA_027296925.1 Candidatus Poribacteria bacterium
ACTTACCATTTGGGCGGGATAGTAACACATTATGGCGGGAATTGTGCGATATACAGGGCGTTGAATGCCCCAAAGGAAACTATGATGAAAACACCCAAAGCTGTACCCACAGCAACAACCATCGATTTCGATGACGACCAACGCCGTTTGCTTTCGCGATTTGAACCTCGCCGGCGCGGTCATTTGGCAAACCTGTTTTTGTCTCCAGTACGACAGGTAATCAGCAGCGTTGAGCAAGTCGTAGATAGCGTCCGGGCAGAATTGCAGCAAGCGATTGCGCGAAATCGGCGTTATCGCAATTTTTCAACAGTTCAACGCAAGCAGGAGTATTTGACGCTTTTGGAATCTCACCCAGAGGAAGCGATTGACTTTGCATTATGGGCGGTCTGGTATGAAAATTTATCTGATGAGGAACGGACAGCCCGAAAAGCAGAGCAGGGCAAACTCTATCGGCGTCAATGGATGGACACTCAACCCGCCACAGATAAGCAGGTATCCTATCTGCGTCATCTGGGCTGGACGGGTGAAGTCAAGTCGAAACTTCATGCGTCGGAACTGATTGAACGTATACGATAAACTGGTTTGATAATACCACTCTAAAGATACCAATGGCTGACTACGGGCGGCAAAAGGCGCGACTGACGCTTCCTACGTCGTGTCGCTGGCTGATTAGCTGGTTGCCCAAAGCGAAGCGGGGGGAACTTGAGGCAAAAGGGGGCTTGCCGTGGACGGATTGGAATGCGGTTATGGGAGATGTTCGAGCAAATGCACAGAGCATCTGAACAACGTCAAGCCTATCGGCTTGGAAGGAAAATATCATGAGGTATCGAATTCGTTACGACGACGGCACCTGGCTCGGAAAATCCCGGCCTGTCATTACCCAAAAAGCGGCGCTAACTTTTAACAATATCAACATTGCGAGGGAAGTAGCGACAAATACCGAAAAAATGGAACCAACTAGCGAAAAGCTCGGGACGTGGAAAATAATTGTTGACTGCTTGGAGCGCGGCGATGGGAGTTGTTCAGAGCAGGTTTGAGGGGGGGTTGGCACTATAAGACACGCTTAAAAGTCCACCGATCGCCTACTCGCCAAAGTTGAGCGACCGGCGGGCACTACGTGGACGGATTGGAATGATGTGGTGGGAGATGTACGCGGCAAGTTTGAAAGGGATTTGAAAGGCTAACGGACACTAAAAGGAGGTTGCTTGAAATGCAGATAAAGGATCTAGTATTACAACGTCGGTTAAACCCGCGCAAAAAGATTGATGGAGAAACAGTTGAACGGTACGTGCAAATAATTGACGATTTACCGCCAATTATTGTCCAGGGAACAACGGGTGTTCTGATTGATGGCTGGCATCGGGTTGAGGCGGCGAGGCGGTTGGGGCTGACTGAGCTTCCTGCTGAAGAAATCGATGTAGCGGATAATGACCTATTCGCTGAAGCAGTTAGGCGCAATTTAGGACACGGATTGGCATTGACCAAAGCCGAGCGGAATGACGCCATTGTGAAGCTGTATCGAGAGGGCTATACGCAAGAGGCGGTTGGTGAGATGTTTGGGATAGATCAAGGGAATATAAGTCGGGTTGTTGGTGCTTTAGAAAGAACTGAGAGAATATGCGTAACGCATAAGGAAAAGGGAATAGTATTTAATACTAATCTAACTCCTGCCCATGAGGAAAAGATCCGCAAAGCACCCAAACCGCTCCAAGACAAAATAGCGGAAGTGGTGTTGACGCGGGAAGATTCTACCCCCGAATCCACACAGGCTGAGATTCCGCTTGATGACGTAAAGGCAAAGCCGAAGCCGAAAAGCAAGCCGTTGACGGTTTCACAGACAAACACGCTGGTAGGTGAGATTAATCAGAACCCCGCACAAGCGGAAGAACTTCTTGACCACCTACTTGATAACCCGCAGGAAAGCCGAATTGTAGGCACCCATGCAGACGGGAGTATCGATTCTGAAACAGTGGCTCATATTATCGATGAAACGAAGCGGAACCCCGGCATTGTAGCGGAATGGGCAAGGCTGATAAGCCAAATCTCGGACTTCATGATTAAGTATGAGGTAGGCGAGTTGGTGGACGCTATTTGTGATGAGAAGCATTCAGATAAGAATGCGTCGGGTATGCTCTTGTATTTTGAAAAGATTGTTGCCAAACAAAGAGGCACGATATGAAGTGAGTTAAGCAAGCAGAAGGTGAATCTGAGAGCCTGTATTTCGACTTGAACCGATTTCAAACGAGATGCCTTGCTCGGACTGTGCTGGACTATCTTCAAGCGTGGCAAATCGCATCAGCAATCTATAAGCGCAAGGCAGGGCAAACATGGGTAAAACACGACAACAGTTGATAATCCCTCATGAGCTACCCGATCACAACCGCGTGATTGCTGAATCGAAAAAACACTGGTCGAAGTATAGTCGGTTGAAACGGGAATACACTCAAATGGTAGCGGCATTGGCTCGTTGTCAATTGTGCCCAGTTCTAAGCGGTCGCGTTCACTTATCATTCGTGTGGTATTGCAGAAATAAGCGTAGAGATCCTGATAATGTCTGCTCAGCGAAAAAGTTCGTCATTGATGGGCTGGTATGTGCTGGAATCCTGCAAAATGACGGTTGGAAACAGGTGGTAGGATTCAGCGATAGTTTCGAGGTAGACAAGGTGAATCCGCGTGTCGAGGTGGAATTATGTTACAATGAGGTGACGCAAAAAAAACACTTGTGAGGTGACCGTTTTGAAGGTATGGAATCAGCGCGATAATAACGAATCCGCCCAAGCCTATTCGGCGTTTCGACACTATCTGGAGTTACCGTTCAAGCAACGCTCTGTAGATGCGGCGTACCGAGTTTATTACGAGGCGAAACATGGGCAATCAATAGGCAAACGAAAGAAAGCGCCCGGCACATGGACGATGTGGATGGGGCATCACGAATGGACGGATAGAGCCCAAGCCTTTGACACTATGCAACAGAAGAAGGCTTTAATTCGTACGGCTAATCGAAGGCAAAAGGACGTTGAACAGTTTGTTGAAGCAGATATGATGCTATCGCTAGGGTTTCAGCGAATTTCTAGCCGAAAAGTAGCTATGATGATGAAGCAAGACCCTGTTGATGTGAATGCGTCGGAACTGCGGCAAATCGCTTTAGCGTATGACACGGCAAGAAGTTGGCTCACGGATTTGTTAGGCATCTTCGACGATGAAACCAACCCATTGTCGAATCTAGCGATAACTGATGAAGCGTTGGCACAGCAACTACAGGAGGAGTCACTATGAGACGCAAAGCCCACAAAGGCTATTGGCTTTGTCGGTACGCCGTGAACCTCGATGAGCTGACCGAAGCAAAGAGGACTCAGCCACCAGATGAGAAAACGAAGGCGTCCGAGGTCATGGCGTTCGCGGCGCGATCTCTGGGCAGACTTCCCGTCGAAGTAGAATCTAGCGGCGAAGCGGTTCGAATTGCTCTGTCGTGGCTCCATGAGGACTACGCTGCGGCACTAGAACGAGAACGCATGGAGAGTGAACATGAGACGAAAGACTCGCAAAGGCTACTGGCTTTGTCGGTACGCCGTGAACCTCGACGAAATCAACGAAGCAGTTGAAACGGCTGAATCTGACCAAGTTGAAGCGAGAATGCGCTTTTGGCAGTACGTTTCATCAATTTATGATATGTCGTATCCGCGAAGTCGATTCATGTCTGACGAAGGGATTGTCTATATTTACTTCACATCTGATGAAGTGATTGAGTTCTCCAATTCTGAGATAGCGACTTTCTCCGCACAAATGAAAGCAGAGGGCCTTTTGGAGCTTGACTCCGAGACGGTAAGAGAACGAATGAAATCGGAGATGCCTATGGGCATGAGTCTGGTGGGCGGCAGTATATTGGGAGAGCCAATCCTCGACGGATGCAATGATTCTTTCTTACCGCCCAA
>JAPUIP010000723.1 GCA_027296925.1 Candidatus Poribacteria bacterium
GATATGGTAGGTTTCGCAGAGCCACTTTGCGGCATCAATAAACGAGCAGCTATCGCGGTGCATCACCCATGAGAAGATGTCGCCACTTTCGCCGCAGTTACGACATAAGTAGACCTGCTTTAAAGGGCACACATCGAGGCATGTTCCGGACTTGCTTGAATGTGATGATTCGTGTCCGCTACGGTAGGTATCACCCGATTTTTCAAGTGATTCATCGTTGGAAATGAGAAAAACGATGTCGATAGAAGATTTGATGACATCCGTGTCAAAGTGCTGATCCATCATTGATCCTTTCTTGAATCAGCGGTGATATTATGGTAAAATACCACCGCTGGTTGGGGCTTTCGCGGTCTGGCAAGACATGGTGCGAAAAGCCCTTTTTTTATACCCGCTAACCGGGCGTTTGGGTTTTGATTCTTGCCTATATTGTCGTTAGCTTTCCTTTGGGCCCGACGGCAAGTGATTTGGGCGCAAAGTCGAGCTTTGTGAGTTGGAAATCCTTGATGACGAATTGACTGGCCTTTCCTTCTCGACCTTCTCCTCACTGACCCGTTTTGGGAGATCAATCAGTCCATTTTGCAGAGAATGGATTTATATGGGAATGGCGCGGACTTAAGCAAATAGTTGTAGGAGAATCGTCCCAAGTGAATTCACGACCCCTGATTTCATACGGATTCGATTGACCAACTGTTCCAACATTCTTAGGAAATCTCACCAATTTCTTCTTATCTTAGTGACATTCATTTATATGGTATAATTACCATCGAAATCCATGCGATTTCGGGCATCGCCGCGCTTGTCAGGCTGAGGGTGAATGCCTTTTTTTATGGGAAAATTAGTTATGGTCCGTCCGTTTTGATTTTCGCCCAGGACACCATGGCCCTGTTACCGGGGTCAACGGCGAGTTGTTCTGTATCGGGCTTGAGATTCAATTGTGCGAGCTTCCAGTTCGGTCCGACAAAGGTAAGCTGAACATCTTGAGTCTGACCGTTGATGAGGGTGAGAACATATTGCGCACATGCGCGGTGTTGGATTAAGGCGGTGGATTGTAACGCGATATTCGCAAACTGATTGACATCATTCCGCAAAATCTTCGCGCTTTGCTGCCATCCATGATACCGGATGCCGTCCGAATTCGTGTAGACGAAATCATCCGTTACTATGTCAACCATGGCAGCCGCCTCTTTTGCCAAGAGTATACCTACGACTTCAGAATTCAGGCGTTTGATTGCCGCTTCATCCTTCGGACGCAATCCAGGTGTCCCCCCAAGTCCGTCCGAAAGGAAAATTTTCCAGTCACCATTTGCCCTGCGATAACGTTCAGTTAAATTGAAGGTTGTGCCTGGTAGGACATTCCAGGTGTAGGTCATGGTTATCGAAGCCTGATTGCCATCAACCGTAAAAAAGGGTGCTTTCGTCTCGACAACCGTTCGCCCCATGATTGCAAAAAGATCCAAAAGTGCCCGTTGAATTTCTGGAAAGCCTTTATACTGCGTGCCGAGGGCTGTTATCATCACCGCATCGGCGTCGCGCACCCAGAGAGATTCGAGCGTTTTCATATCGTTCCGCTCGAAGGCTGCTTCTCCAGTGTCTCGAATGGCCTGTAACGCATTGATGTCCGCATTTTGACTCGCCTTGACAAAGGATGCGAGCAACAGGAAAAGGAGAATACCGGGAGTTTTCTTCATGGTTTCCGTACCTCGTGCGGCACGCAAAAAGACGTTGTGCATCGTCATTCGTCTTTGAAGTGATTTGCAAAATCAACGTGAGAAACTTCGTTCAGATTGTTTCGCGGTGTATTATATACGATAACGCAAAAATAGTCTATAGAAAAAATAAATCCCATAAATTACTGTCAGGGAAATAAATCTATGCTTTTTTCTGGGAATATGATACAATTCTAGTCCACGGTGGCGGGGGATGACACGAAAATCACCTTCAACGGCCCAATTGAACGGCGACTCATTTTCGCGTTTCTCATCGTGCCGTGACTCAACGGATGCATAAGGGGAGATGGAAGTGATTACTTGCATTGGTCAACGTATCCAGGCCGCGATGGAAAAAAAGGAAGGACTCAAACAGGCGCACTTGGCAAAGATGACCAATATAAACCCGCGCCGACTTCAGTTGATTATCCGTGATGAATTGCGCCCATCAATGACAGAAATCCAACGCATCTCCCGCGTACTTTCCGTCAAGGTGTCCTACCTCCTCGCCGGTGTTGAAGAGTCACCGCCGTCCGAGACGGCTCCCAATCCTGAGTTGGTCGAACTCCTGAAAGATCCTGACCTGCAGCTCAGTTTCCGGCGACTCGGTAACCTGGACGACAAAGAGCAAACCGACTTGGTAAAAATTATCGAAGACTTGCTAAAAAAGCGAGAAGCACTTCAATCAGATCGAGGAGGAAAATAAACATGGTTCCGATTGGCGAAAATATCCTTAAGCTTTTGGAAAAATCAGATATGGATGCTCCGACGTTATCCCGCTACGCGCATGTTGGACCGCGTCGGTTGCAGCGCATTCTGAATCAAGAGCGATTGCCTTCGGTGAGCGAAATTGAGCGAATTGCTGCGGCTTTGGGTGTCAGTCCATCTGTGTTGGTCGAAACAGATGACCCCCCAAATGTAGCGAAAGAGATTGACCCACAGTTGGTAGAACTCCTGGAAAAACCCAAGCTCGCGGCTGCGCTCTGGTACCTCAGCGAACTTCCCACCGAAGATCGATACGCCGTATTCAACGTCATCGAACGTTTTGCGGCGATGGCGTAACGCCATCGTTGTTTCCAGATTCCTGCCTGATATATCGCGTAACTATCTCTCTCCTAGTACATGTAGGCAGAAGTTCTTGACCCCCTTTGCTGTAGGAGCAGAATCAGGACCGCGTTCTTCGTCGAAAGGATTCGACTTCTACGGGGGTCACATATTTACGCTGTGCAGCCCGAGTCACTTTCCGACGCGGAAAAGTCTGTTGTGCCCCGGTGAATCAGTTTGTCACACTGATTCTCTTGCTACAGGAGATGCAAACGTGCTTCGACGATTTAAATCGCCTGCACCCGCCCAAATTCGACTCGTCCACCGGGCATGTGAACAGCCGCCACCTTTGGATGCCTTTTCACTCCTCTACTTGGCGGAGGACGTCCTGGGCATTAAAATTGAGCTCGCCACCGAGTCTCGATTGTCACTCAGAATGCCTGCCCTCGTTTGTCCTTTAGCCGACCGACACTACGAAATCCGTTACCGCTCACATCGCAATCGTGCATTCGTTCAGATTAACCTCCTCCACGAACTCGCCCATCTCTTGCTTGGTCACAATCAGGGAAAAGCGGTCAAGCCCATGATGCCCATCGTGTATACGACGACCGAAGAACGGCAGGCGGACTGGCTGGCCTACCGATTGATGGACTTCATCGTCCAGTACAATGAGAACCCGATATGGGCACGTTTCGTTTTTACGATTTCAGACGACCTTCAAGCGGTTCCGGAAGAAACTACAGATCCAAGACTCGGATTGGAATTTCTAGCTTTCATTGATGAATAATTGCGATGAAACAGGTAAACTTTGCCCTTACGATCGCGCTTCTATCTCTGTGTATTGTGTGCGTGTATCATGGTATTCGGCAGTATTCACGTGGCGAACGCCCTCGACGGAGACACATCACACAGTGCGCTGTCGCTTTCGGCATCGGAGTTATTGTATCCGGCACCGAAAACTACCTGATCGTCAATGAGCTGATGTCGCCGAAGTTACGGGTGGTTATCGGTTCGATTCGGAACGCAATCATCCATGTCATCATGTATCACGGTTTCGCCAACGTGTCATACATGACATTGACCGAAGGGTGGATTGAAGAACGAAATGCGTTGCGGCGGCAATTAACGTTCGCATGGTTTGTTTTGACAGCGGCATTCGTCCCGTATCGGCTGGAGTTTGGAGGGGGCTATTTTTACATCTACTCGGGCATCCGCTGTTTCATTTTCGCGTGGTTTTTCAGGCCAATTATCCGCTGGTATCGTCTTCAAACACGAGCAGTAAGCGAACCCAAGGCGAAGTATCGCCTGTGGTTGTACAGATACGCGACTATCATGGCGATGTTGCATCCGTTCGCGGTATTCGTGACAAAAGTAATCGGTTTCCCCATCTGGCTTCACGCCGTGCTCGGCCTGATAATGGCCTTCTTCTTTTTTCTCGCATATGTGGTGCCAAATCAATCGTACGATCTGATTTCGCCGTTCCTCCAGAGAACGCCAGATACAACGCGGTTAGGATTTCTGGCCACCATTTCAGCCACACAGATGGACGGTGACGAACCCTATGTTTTAGAGGCGGTAACGAAACAGTATACGCGGTTTCTCGGCCTGAGCCGTGCTCGGCAGAATCTGTTAGTGGAAGCGGGGTATCTGAGAGACGTTGGGCGAATCCGTGTTTCCGACCTGCCGCCTCTCGGATTGGAAATCTTAGATAACGCGGAGACAGAAGCTATCGATGCCGATGCTGCTGATGCAGATGAACAGGGTGGGTTCGATTACATCGCGCAGGTCTTGGAGCGTGCCGAGGTGGGAGACATCCTCCGATATGCAGGTGAGCGATGGGATGGAAGCGGGCCTCACGGGATGAAAGAACGTGAGATTCCGGAGAATTCACGGATTCTTGCCGTATTGGAAGCATTCGTTGGAGAACTGCTTATCCTTCAGGATGAGAATGCGGCGCTGCAGGCGGTACAGGAGCGGCACGGCGAGTTCGACCCGAGTCTTATCGTAGTGCTCGCCCGTATGATTGATAAAAACGAAACATCTTGATGCAGAAAGGCCGTCGAAAGGAAACAGAAATTGACTGTTTTGCTCGCGCTGATTGCCGTCGCTTGGGGGGTTGTTTATATCATAGATTTCACCGAAGCCTTGCAGACTCGCTGGCTAACGCCGCATACGAAAGTCGGGTTGGTTGATACAGAAGACCTGCCTCCAGTATCGATTGTCGTTCCGGCCAGAAATGAATCTGCGGTTGTTGAACGTGCACTGGTGTCTCTCCTGAATCTCGACTATCCTGATTTTGAAGTGATTCTGGTGAACGATCAGTCCACAGATGGCACGGAAAAAATTGCACGCAAAATCGCAGAATCGGATGGGCGATTCGCTATGATTAACGGCGCAGATCTGCCTGAAGGTTGGCTCGGCAAATCGTGGGCGTTGCATCAGGGTGTACAGCGTGCGAAGGGAAAATGGTTGCTGTTCACCGATGCTGACTGTCTGCATCACCCGGTGTCGCTGCGAGTCGGGATAGAGAATGCTCTCGTCAACGAACGCGAGTTCGTTTCCCTGCTCCCGTCGATAAAACTGACAAATCTCTGGGAGCGAGTGTTGATGCCGCCGTTTTTCGTGGTCTTCGGTACTTTTTTCCCGCTGCACAAAATCAACAAACATTCGAGCAAAGCACTTGCCGCTGGCGGGTTTATGCTCGTCAAACGAGATGCCTATGACGTCGCCGGTGGACATACGGCGATTCGCTCCGCCATCGTTGACGATATCCATCTCGCTCAATCGATCAAACGCACAGGCGGCAAAGTTTGGGCGACGATGACGCGCAAACTGGTCGTTACCGAGCAATACGGTTCATTTGCCGAAGTGTGGGAAGGATTGCGGAAACACGCTTTTCGATTGATGGGGGAATCAGCCGTCGGGAGGCCGATATTCGTTTTTCGAGCGGCGGTTTTTGTCCTGGCGATGTTCTTGATGGTCGCCGTACCGCTCGTGGGTTTAGGGATAGGCGTTGCGTCACAAAACGGATGGGTGACAGGACTTGCGGGAGCATCCGTCCTTATCGTGGTATTGTTGGGTCTCGGCGGGACATGGATGCTTGGAATCGGACTTGGATGGGCACTGTTTCTACCTTTCGGCCTGCTAATTTACCTTTTGATTGTCATCCATTCGGTGGTACAGTTTTGGCGCGGGAAACTGGTCTGGAGTGGGCGGGAATATGGGCGGTGAACGGGGTTTGGATTGTCGACAGTATCTACGTGGTGATGCAACAGGAAACATAAGCCATTAGGGATTCAATCGTGGAAAAAGTTCTGAGATGGTCTCGAATCTCAGAATTTTGAAGCGCATGCGCTGTATATGACGTTAGATAGGTCTAAAATAAGCGTAATAAAACTGAATGCAAAGGGAATGCGAGGCGCATGCACTATGAGAAATCTGTGTGTTCGTGTTGATGAGAAAACTTACGAGCGGGTCAGCGATAAGGCGGAAGAAATGAGGGTCTCGTTGTCGGATTTTATGCGGAAATCCCTGCATGCGATGTGTAATAACGGCGCATGCAATCAAGAGGACAGTTCGGCTGAATTAAAGCCAACGCTTCAGATTCTGCATTCACAACTGCATGCCAAGGATATGCAGCTTGAGCGCAAGGAAGTCCAGCTAGAGCAACTCTTTGGCGATCTGAGTGAACAAAACAAACGCCATGATACCATCGTCATGCAACTGACGCAACAATTAGACCGCTCCCAACTTATGCTTGAAGATCTGCGGAAACGTCGATCGGTGTGGCAGAAAATCCGGGACGTCTTTGTGGCTGAAACGGGGTAATGGGCAAGCGAGAATTTCTGCCCTTTGCCGATCCAATAACGCGAAGACCAATTCCGTCTCAACCCTTCTGAAGTGCGACTCGGAGATGGAGGAGGGATATGTGATGTCCACTCACTCCATTCGATGGGCTCGCACGAAGGATGAGGGCACTTTGCTTGCCGGTAATGCAGAGGGGCTTACGCACTTTGGGTTTTGGAAGAACCCGCGGTGTCCCGCACTAAATCGTACAGTTTCTCAAGCAACTGCTGGTGGAACGCCTGCTCATATTCATCATAAATCTGCCTGAAGGTGTACATCGCAGTTCCTGTCGCTCTGTGGTGTTATTCGTTCGCAAGTTCATAGTAAGTGCCGCGTCCCACCCCCCGGCGTTGGAGTTTATTCTCGGCGACAAGGCGGCTTAGCAAGCTTAAGGCTTCGTCGTCACTCAAACGGCACAGTTCGACGGCGTCTCGACGGGCGATACGTCCATGTGCATTGACATATTCGATGACCATCGTCTCTTGCGCTTTTTCGGGGGGATGCAAACCGACGATGAAAAGCACATGACGCAAGTTAAGCCGCTGGGGACGGTTTCGGTGCAGTGCCTCTATGGTCGCTCTTCCCGTCGCCGTGCGACCAATGATGTGCCGGAAATCTGGACTCCATGTGAAATGCCTACCCCACCGCTGGCGGCGTGGATTAAAGAGTGGAACATCATGCCCCGTTTGCGGGTCTGTGGCATGAGTTTTGGCATGTTTGTGACCGTTGCAGGCGGCACACGCCCACGCTAATTCGTCAGGGGTATCGCCCGCGCCTCGCACACGGGGAGTCACATGGTCGCAGGTGAACGGCGCAGATGAATGGCTTTCCGGATGCTGACAATATTCACAGCGGTTGCCAGCACGGTCACGTACACCCCGCCGCACAGGACGAGGAACCGCGGAACTAGCCAAAAGGCGCCTCCTCCCAACCGATTTCTTGCATGACGGCGTGTACGGGTTTGTCAGAAAGCTTGACTAACTCCGCTAACGCCTCCGTCCGTTTGACGTCAAGCTGCTCTGCCTGTTGTGCCAGCGCACGGTATTCTTCTAATTCCTTTTCTGTCAGCGTGCCACGTTCACTCTTGGCGGAAAGCTGCTTGAGTCGTTGCTCATCCGCTTGTGGCAAACGCGCCTGAGTTGCCTGTATCAGCCCCGCTTTATCGTCTGCCCTCAAGCGGCGAAGAGAGATTTCGCTTGGCTTTGCGTGGATCCTGTTCCGTTGCCATTCGGCGAGTTGGCGTGTGAATTCTCCCAACTCTTCGGGCGATAACTGCTTGGCGGCTGAAAGCAGGTGTTCGACAGTCAATTGGACGGGTGCTTGTACGGTGGGCATTTCAATTCCTCCCTTCTGTTTTTGGTTAGCTGACGTCTTTGAGTTTAGCCGTCAAATTTTCTACAGCTCTAAAAGATATGTCTTTTGGCAACTTCAACCCGCTGTGAGTTTTTCGCATTTCTCTGTTATCCGATGGCTGTTTTCTCCCGCCACAGCCGTTGTGCACCGTTAGGCTCTTCTTCGTTGAACCTCTGCCTTGCAAACCCGCTTACCGTTTGACTTTCCCACTTTTTCACAACAGCAAGATTTTTGACCCGTGAACACTGAAGTCCTCCCAAAGTGCGCGAGGTGTGTGAGGGTTGTGTCTAACTTATCATAAGTCCCCTTGGCAATCGCAGAAAACAGATGCTTCCCACTGCGTTCGGCGTATTCCGCCAACTGGTTGGATGTCAGTCCGATGTAATCGCGAGTGGTAGACGGATCACTGTGCCCCAGAAAGTGTTGAGTGGCAATCAGGTCAAAGTCGCT
>JAPUIP010000724.1 GCA_027296925.1 Candidatus Poribacteria bacterium
CAAATGGGTAGCCCTTTTCCAGTTCGTCGACTGTTGGGAGACGATAGCCCCGCCACTGCAGAAGTACAAAGGCTCGTGCTCTCATCAGCATTATGCGTTCGGCGTCTTTACGCATTTGCTCTAATTTCCTCTGTTCCTGTGCCGTCAACGTGCCTATACGGTTTTTCTCTAACAGACCGTCATATTGTCGGATGTGTTTCGGTGAAATACAAAGACGTGTGATCGCCCATAAATCCTCATCATTTTTAGTTTCAAGCAGAGCCAGTTCCTCGCGAAATATTTCTGGCACGTCATCTAGCGGTGGTGGAATTGTAGCGGCAAGCGAATCAACCAGAACATTTTCCACCGAACGCCGTGTCACTGTAGCGGTGCGTTGTGCCCACTCCCACAATGTTTTCGGGAGTTCTAAAGTCACGGTCTGATCAGACATTATTTTCACCCCTTTTGCGTGACGTACTGCGTGAAACGTGGTGATTCATTTCCCTTCTTTTACTCTTCCCGTACATCATTTTGTTGCTGTTCCCAATTGCTTGATTTTCGCTCCTCGTATGAATCACTTCGCCGACCCAGAGCTTCCGTCGATCCCCGGAGACATTTTGAAGCAGGATTCCGCCATCCAGATCAATTTTCTCGACCACACCATCAAAGATGCCCGCCGGTGTCTCAATCTGTATCCACTTGCCTTGGATGTATAACAGCCTGTTTGCCTCCGCAATGATTGACGCAATTTTTCCACACTTCAGGCACAGATAGTTTTTTTCGATCTGCGATAAGATGGCTTGGATCAGCAAAACGCGGGAGATCTCGCGCCCCGCTTCGATGCGCAAAGATGTAGCGGAAGCCCAAAGTTCGTTTGGAAAATCCGCCGGTAATGTGTTCACATTGACCCCGAATCCCATGACGAAAAATGGTTGATGATCTTGATCGTACTCCAATTCCGTCAAGACACCACTGACTTTTTTGTCATGGATGAGCACATCGTTGGGCCACTTGATCTGTGCGGGAAGATTCGTCAACTCTCGGATTGCAGCGGCGATTGCCAGTGCACCGATTAGGTTCGGCAACCCAATCTGGTTCGCCAACAGCCGGTGCCGCAGGATGAGCGAGGCGAGGATACTCGATCCAGGCGGGGCATGCCATCTCCTACCCTGACGTCCACGTCCTCCTGTTTGGTGTTCCGCGAGGATGAGCGTTCCCTCCCGGCCGCCTTCGATTCCGCGTTGTAACGCCAGGTCGTTCGTTGAGCTGAGTTGATCGTAAATCTCTATCTCTTGTCCGACGATTTGGGTTTGGAGTCCATCGAGGATTTCTGCGCTACGCTTCACGCCTGATAACCACCCGTGTTGAATAGTACGACCCGCTCCGCTGGATGGATTTCGCCGGCATCGACAAGCTTCCTGAGTCCGGCGACGGTTGCGGCGCCTTCGGGACAAGACAGGAGGCCCTCATACGTCGCGAAGATTTCCATTCCCCGTCGGATCTCATCATCGGTGACGGCAACCGCAGCACCGCCGCTCTGACGGATGGCGTTGAGAATCAGGAAATCACCAACGGCTTGTGGCACGCACAATCCCGCGGCCATTGTCTTTGCGTCTGGCCACGGTTCAGCTTCGGGTTTACCTTCCTCCCACGCTTTAACGATTGGGGCGCATCCGGCTGATTGTACGGAGATCATCCGCGGGCGTTTCCCGTCGATCCACCCGATCGCTTCCAACTCCTCAAATCCCTTCCACATCCCGACAATCCCCGTGCCGCCGCCCGTTGGGTAGATAATGACATCCGGAAGTTCCCAATTAAATTGCTCGGCGAGCTCCAAACCCATTGTTTTCTTTCCCTCAACGCGGTAAGGCTCTTTGAGGGTCGAGACATCGAACCAGCCTTCTCCCGCCTTGCGCTCCGCGACGATTTTGCCCGCATCCGTAATGAGTCCATCGACGAGAGTCACTTTTGCGCCCGCCAGTTGACAGGTGTCTCGGTTAAATGCAGGCGCATCTTTCGGCATGAAGATGTGTGCCTCCATGCCTGCACGCGCTGCGTAGATCGAAAGCGCAGTCGCCGCATTCCCAGCAGAAGGAATTGCGAGTTTCGTCAATCCAAGTTCTTTCGCTTTGGACACCGCCATGGCAAGCCCACGCGCCTTAAAACTCCCGGTCGGCAAACGTGACTCATCCTTCACCCACAACGCTTCGAGTCCAAAGACATCGTTGAGCCGTTTGGTTTGAATCAGTGGCGTCATCTGTTCACCAAGGGAAACGATGTGGGTTGCATCGATCACCGGGAGAAGTTCAGCGTACCGCCACATTGACGCCTCACGTTGCGCAAGAGAAGTGCGCCTCCACACCGTAGCAATTTTCTCCAGATCGTAACGTGGGAAGAGTGGCTTTCCGCACTTCGCGCAGAGATTCTGTGGCACGTCATGGTCGTAGGTTTCGGCGCAACGGCTACACTCAAGGTGGGTCAGATAGTTCATAGTTTCCCCAAAAGTTTCAGTATCAATCCCTTCATGCTATGCAGCCGGTTCTCAGCCTGTTCAAACATAATTGACCGGGGGTCCTCAACAATTTCGCCGGAAACCTCGTAGCCGCGGTGGGCTGGGAGGCAGTGCATCACCACCACATCGTGCCCTGCGAGGACTTCTTTATTCAACTGATAAGGTGCAAACACCTTCATGCGCCGCTTCTTTTCCGCCTCAAAAGCCGTGTCCATGAAGAACTCCATGTCAATCCACGTGTCCGTATAAACAACATCGCTCTTCGCAATCGCATCCTGAAGCTGATCCGAAACTTTATATACGCCTGCTTGCTCCGCTGCCTCAAAAAGTTTCGCGTCAATTGACGCGGGATTCGTCTCCGGTGCAACGACGGTCACTTCCATACCACCCTTCAATCCCGCTGCAATTAACGAATTGCATACGTTATTATGCATGCCCACGTAGGTGAGTTTGACCCCTTCGATACGCCCGAATTTCTCCTGTATCGTCATCAGATCGCCCAATGCCTGTGTGGGATGGTAGAGATCGCAACACCCATTGATGACGGGGACGGTCGCACTCTCGGCGGCGCGTACGATGTCCGCATGTTTCAGAAAACGCGCAAGGATGACGTCCACATAAGAAGACAGAACACGGATTTCATCGCGTAAATCTGCAAGCCCGAAGTTGGTGGTCCGCCAGTCGAGATAGACCGCGTGCCCGCCCAATTGGGTCATGCCAATTTCACCGGCGCAGCGTGTTCGGGTAGAGGTTTTCTGGAAAAGTAAGGCGAGGCTACGCCCACTCAGTATGTTCGCATATCGTTCTGGATTGTTCTTGATAGCAAGGCTACCCTCGACAATCTCCATAACATCTGTTGTGGATAGATTTTGTAGTGAAATGAGATTCATAATAACTCCCTGAGAAAAGTCGTTTGAAGGTCATGATTATACTGTATGACCGTGACCTTGTCAAGCGGCTAATTCCTATCGTCGGGCCATCTCATTTTCCTGGCTTACCCTGGTGCATTTCATCGTGGCGAGTTCAGTCGCTGTGTCAACTACCCACGGCTGAAGCGCGTGGGCTTGTAGAAGCCCACGGGTCCGTGTGATTTCTCGTTTCATCGGGGGCGTTTACTACCGCCATACCTCCACGAAGGGGCGAAGCAACCCTGAGAATATTTATTGCCGCATTATGGTCTCTATCAATCACCAAACCACAGGAATTACAACGATGTACGCGAGTTGCCAAAGACTTTTTCACCACTTCCCCACAGCCAGAACAGATCTGGGACGTGCCATGCGGTGGAACTTTCAGCAGGTACTTACCAGCGTTTTCAGCTTTGGAAGTACATGCGAGAATAAAGTTCCCCCATGCGGCATCGGAAATGCTTTTGGCGAGGTGATGGTTCTTTACCATGTTCGTGATTTGCAGGTCTTCGACAACCACAGCATCGTATCGGGCATACAGTTGATGGGCGGTTTTGCAATGGAAATCCCGTCGTTGGTTGACGATGTGTTCGTGCTGTTTGGCGAGTTCGTGTACCGCTTTCTGTCGTCTGTGACTGCCTTTTTTGCGCTTAGACACACGGCGTTGTTTCCGTTTCAGCTTCGCTTCCGACTGGCGCAAGTGACGGGGGTTTTCGACGTGCTCCCCTTCAGAAGTGGTCAGGAAGGATTCCAATCCAACATCAACACCGACAGCGGTTACGGGTTCAGCCTTTTCAGCATCTGGCACTTGCACGGTGATGTTGGCATACCAACCGGACGCCTTGCGCTGAATCGTGAGTGTTTTGACCTTCCCTTCGGGGAGAGGGCGGTGATAGCGAATCTTCACGTTTCCCATTTTGGGGACGGCCAGACGAGCAAGACGCCCGCCGATTTCGCGGATCAGATTCGGACTCAAATGCGAGAAGGTTATGGAACGATAGCGACCTTTCCCCTTAAATCGAGGATAACCCGGATTTTCGCCATTCTTCACACGACGGAAGAACGCCTTAAACGCCTTGTCCAATCTTCGGAGTGTGTCTTGGAGAATGTCGATATGTGGTGTTGCCCAGAACGGCTTTTCCGCACGAAGCGGGGTCAACGCCGCTTGTTGCGTGCCGTAGGTGACAGATTCGCCATTCTCTTCGTAGGCCGAGCGACGCCATGCAAGAGCCTGATTATAGATATTCTTGCACGCTTCAAGTTGCGTTTCAAGCGTCTGAGTCTGTTCTTTTGTCGGATATATCCGGTACTGATAGGCTTTTACCATGACGTTTTTTAAGTCTCACCATGTAGTCAATCAAAATTCGGCTAACGGTTGTATGATTGTCTAAAGCATATGCGTGGATAAAGTCTTTCAAATCCTTGTCAACTCTTAGGTCAATACGTGTTTTCATGGAATATATGATGCTACACTATGTGTGTACATATCAAGTAAAAATGAGGCGCAATTCCCCCTCAAAGTTCGGGGCAAGCTTCCCACGACTAAAGTCGGTGGGATTCCTTGCGAAGACTTCTTGAACCGAATAAATTCGCCACTACAATCTGTTCGATTACCTCAAAGCACGCTTGCGTTCTTCAAGGCTGGCTTCCAATTCCGGGTCGATCCACCAGGTTTCTTCGCCGCGGCTATATTTTGGCCGGACCTCCGGCGTACCGAACTTATCCCAATACGCCACACGGTAGCTTGAAATATGCCATTGCGGAATAACGTAATGGTTCCACAGAAGTACGCGATCCAGTGCCCGGGTCTGATTGATGAGACTTTCGCGGTCCGGTGCCGAAATGATGAGATCGACAAGCTCGTCGATTACCGTCTCCTTGATGCCAGCGAGATTTCTGGTGCCATTGGTTTCTGCGGCTTCTGAACCCCAGAAATCGCGTTGTTCATTCCCCGGCGATAAGGATTGCCCCCACGTGACGATAGCCATATCGAAATCGTAGCTGTCCAGTCGATTCTGATATTGCGCCGTATCCACCGTATTGACGGTTGCTTCGATTCCAATTTTTTCCAGATTTTTTGTGAACGGGAGGACGATCCTTTCAAATCCCGGAGAGACAAGGAGCATCCCAAAACGCATCGCGGTTCCTGTCTCAACATGCATCAGTTTTCCATCGCGAATCTCCCAGCCCGCCCCTTTAAGCAGACGGAGTGCAGTGCGGATGTTTCCGCGAATGTTGCCTGAGCCATCTGTTTTGGGGGCGGCAAAGGCAGTCGTAAAGACCTCTTCCGGAATTTGATCGCGGAATGTGTTGAGAATCTCCAACTCGCCTTCACCAGGTAAGCCGCTCGAAGCGAGTTCCGAGTTTGAGAAATAGCTCGTCGTCCGGGTATACGCATCGTAGAAGAGATTTTTGTTCGTCCATTCAAAGTCGAATGCGTAGCCAATCGCCTCGCGGACTTTTCGATCTTTGAATATCTCACGCCGGGTATTGAACACAAAGGCCTGCATACCTTGTGGATTTTCATGTCGGATCTCGCGCTTGACGATGACGCCTTTCTCAACCGCCGGTACGTTGTAGCCGGTCGCCCACTCCTTCGCGGCATTTTCAGCGAAGAAGTCGATCTCTCCCGCCTTGAACGCTTCTCTCTCGATGGCGCGATCTCGGTAGTAGTCGTAGCGAATGAGCCCGAAGTTGTTCTGCCCGACGTTTAGGGGGATGTCCTTGCCCCAGTAATTCGGATCGAGCTCATAGGTAATGGAACGGCCGGGGTCCAGGCTCTTGATCTTGTACGGACCACTGCCAATCGGCGGCTCAAGCGTCGTTGCTTCAAAATCACGACCTTCCCAATAATGTTTGGGTAAAATCGGAATCTGCCCTGTAATCAGCGGCAGTTCGCGGTTTGGCGGACCGCTGAAGGTGAACTTCACTTTACGGTCGCCGACCTTTTCCGCTTTTGCCAGATTGGCGTAATACGCTCGATAAAACGGATGTCCCTTTGTCTTGAGTGCGTCCAGAGACCAGATCACGTCGTCAACGGTAACGGGTTTGCCGTCGTGCCAACGCGCCTCCGGACGCAGCGTGAAAGCGACCCAAGATCTATCCTCCGGCCACTCAATCGTTTCAGCGAGCAGCGCGTATTCGGTGAACGCTTCGTCCGAGGAGTTGCTTGTGAGTGTTTCGAATAAAAGTCCAATCCCGGACGGCGTTCGCCCCTTTAGGATGAAGGTATGCAGGCTATCGTAGCTCCCGAAGCCGCCGTAGACAATCTGACCGCCTTTCGGTGCATTGGGATTCACATAGTCAAAATGCTTGAAATCCGGTCCATACTTGGGCTGACCGTGCATGGCGATTGCATGTGCCTTGTAGACCTTACCTTCTTCTGCAAATGCGTTGTAACTTGCAACAATCGCTAGACCTACTATCGTTGCGACCAACAGTCTTTGCATACGTGTTCCTCCTTCTGAATGTGCTTTCTCTATCATCAATGTGCTCGAAGCGTTTTTATCGAACGATCTCACAGCGTTACTCGATAACTGATTAAGTTTGTTTTGATTAAAGGGCACGAACTCTTTCGGCAAAAGGCGCAAATCCCTTACGACATCGATTCTCCATGGTGCCGATGGCCGCTTGGCCCGCCACGGCCGAGTATAGTTCACTCTGGGACATCTCCCCCTTGCTGTCGGTAAGAAGTTGGGCACACACTCCCTTGGCGTCACGAGTTATCTCTGGGTTGCGCTGTGGATGGACAGTGTAACCGAGTGCCCGGGTCAATGCCTGTTCATCAGCAAGCATCCAGGCGTCGAAGGTGAGGATTGCAACGCCGAGCGCCCGGGGCAGAGAAGCTAACACGTACTCTCCTTGGGCCTCCGTAAGTTCCCTGACACGTTCCGGATGGGTGTCTTGGTCTATGACTAATATGAGCGCGTCGTATTCACATTTTTTCGCCTCCATCATCCACCGCAGTGCCTTCTTGAAATAGCCTTGCCCTTTCCCATGATGGGCGTGGATGTCGTTTCGGCTGACCTTATCAGGGACGCATTGTTGAACGTTCTGGTGGAGGCGCCGGACGAGTACCTCCAGCGCGCCTTGCCTTTCATGCGTACCGAGTTCATGTTTGCCTTCGGATACCAGCAGAACTTTCATGACTCTGGCCTCCCACTGGACTTGCCCCGACGAGCGAGGGCCTCATCGCCTTCCGCCGTCCAGATCTCTCCAAGCGTGAAGATTTTGGCCTGTTCTTGAACCGTTTTGCTCTCAGAGAGACG
>JAPUIP010000725.1 GCA_027296925.1 Candidatus Poribacteria bacterium
GCTTTTCGCATCATATTAGAGTTCCTCCCTTCCGTCAACAAAGCAGATGTGACTATGTTCTACACAACCCATAAACGCTTCCTTTTCGTTTCACTCATCTTTTTGACCGCTTTGATAGCAATTCTGGGAATATTATAGGCAATGGAATACAGACCGAGCCGGATCGTCTCAAAGTCGGCATCACGATTAATGCCGCCGGTGCAATGCCTCCGCCTGTCTGACGGTCGTAGCAAGGTAAGCGTCCACATTCTGCGAATCGAAGCGATCTGGAGAGAACGGACTCACATCAATATGGGGTTGACCATCAACGACGAACTCCGCCAGCAGTAGCCCCGCGACCGGGTTGTATGCGAACCCGCCCGAATGAAAGGCGGTTCCAATATAGAATCCGGGTAGTTTCGCCACCGGGCCTAAAATCGGCTCGCCATCCATTGAGAAGGTAATGAGTCCGATTTTCTCCGTCTCCCACGATGTGTTCGCCAAAACAGGTACCAGCGGCACAAATTCGCGGATGATTTTCTCTTTGAGTTCCGCCGGAGCGGATAGCATGGACATGTGGAAATCTGTGGAAGTCACGCGATGCTCCTCACGCGCTTCGGTCTCAATCCCCGCGAGAAGCCGATTGCCGGCCGCCAGGCGAATATAACCGCCGAGCGGGTTGGCATTAATCGCGGGAATATTCACAGCCGTGGTTAGCGGTTTAGTCACATAACGCTGGTGAACGAAAGATTTCATCGGGAAACACAGGTCGAGGGGTTCAAGCACCTGAGGCGTCCATGCATGGACGGTGCTAATGATAGCGTCGCCTTCGATGTCACCCGCTGCGGTTTTGACGCCCATGACACGTCCATTCCGCATCAGAAACCCGGTTACTTTTTGGTCTTCGCGGATTTCGATGCCGAGTGTTCGGATTTTCTGTGTCAAGGCGGGGATATACTCATGCGGTTCGCTGTAGCCGCCCAACGGATCGAGTAGCCCGATGAATTCGTCACGCGGATTTAGGGCAGGCCAGCGCCGGCGCATCTCAGCCGCGTCTAGAATCTCAAAGGGCACTGCGAGCCGTTCATAGAGTGGCAGTAATTTTTCGCGGTCCTTCCATGAAGGCGGATCGAAAAGATTGAGGCATCCGACATCCTGAAAGGTGTAGCCCTCCAGTTCTTGCGAGAGTTCACGGTACAGTTCAAGACTCTTTTTTCGCGTCAGCACCCCCGTTTCACTCCAAAGTAAGCCGGTGATGATGCCAGCCGCACGACTGCTAGCGCCGTCGCCGACGGGACCTTTGTCAATCAGGATAATCTTTCCGAACTGCTTGCGCGCCAAGTGGTAGGCGGTGCTCAGACCGATGACACCTCCACCGATTACAACGGCTGTCGATGAATTCATGGGCTTCTCCTTTCGTCTTGTTCCCCAAGTCGGGCAATTATAGCAAACCCTTACCAAAACGGCAACTCAAAAACACCTGAAGCCGAAAAAAGAGACACTGTCTTCCGATCTAACCAACTGTGCTGATGCATCGTCCAATTAAAATGACGAGAGGTTCAGAGACGCCTGGGAGATCTGTTATGAGTTCGAGTTCAATGGACATTGATGTGCTTGTCGTTGGCGGCGGCATGGCCGGATGCATGGCAGCGATGGCGGCCAAGACCGACGAAAATCGCGTGCTGATTGTGGAGCCGAGTAACGTGCTTGGCGGGCAGGGCACCGCCGGCGGAGTAGCGGGCTTCTGCGCGGACTCGATGCGAGTCAACGACATTTTTGCCGATCTGATTAATCGCCTTGACGCGCACGGTTTAATTGAGCCGTACAACCCGCTCCATGACCGGCGCCCGTATGACCTGGAATGGTGCGCGTTTTTTTTGCAGGAAATGGTTGTCGAGCGCGGCATTGAGGTGTTGTTACATTCCCGTGTGCTTGACGCTCAAGCCAACGCGGGCTGGGTCACATCGGTCACTGTGGCGACGGCGGGCGAGGTTCTGGAATTCAACCCCCGGGTTGTCATCGACGCTTCGGGACTATGCATCGTCCCGATGAAGGTCGGCTTTCCCGTGGCGCATGACGGCGCGAACGCGCAATTACCGATGAGTCTGTACTTCACGTTATGGGATTCGCACAACCCGGTGAAACCTGTCCTGCCGCCCGGCTGCCCGACCTGGTCGAACGACGATGAAATCCCGATGACGACATTGCACCATTTTCCATCCGGCAAAGTTGAGGTGAAAATGAAGGTCGTCGGTTTTGACGCCGCCGATGGCATGAGTCTTTCACAGGCGGAGATCTTCGCACGTCGACAGATGATGGGGTTGATCTATTATCTTCAGACGCACGGCTACCGGGGACGCAAGCTGGACACATACGTCCTCGCGTCCGTATCGCGGCGCATCGGCGAAATCCCAGTGAAAAAACCAAAAAGGAGAAACCCCTATGACGCAACAAATCGATCTGGATCAATTATCCGTCAATACCATTCGAACCCTATCCATGGACGCGGTCCAGGCGGCCAACTCCGGCCACCCCGGCACAGCGATGGCACTGGCGCCGGTGACCTATTGTCTATGGCAGCGATTCTTGCGGTTTGACCCGGAAGACCCGATCTGGCCAAACCGCGACCGATTCGTGTTATCAATTGGCCACGCCTCGATGCTGCTGTACTCGATGCTGCACCTGACCGGCGTCAAAGCAGTCAATCCCGCCTACGAGACGTTGGGGGAGGTGTCGGTGGCATTGGATGACATCAAGAATTTTCGTCAGCTTGACAGCAAATGCCCCGGTCACCCAGAATATCGCTGGACCTCTGGCATTGAGACGACCACCGGCCCACTCGGTCAAGGCGTGGCCACCAGCGTGGGTATGGCCATTGCCGGACGATGGATGGCGGAATATTTTAATCGGCCGGACTTCGAGATGTTTGATTACGACGTCTACGCCATCGCTGGTGACGGCTGCATGATGGAAGGGCTCTCCTCCGAAGCCGCTTCTCTGGCTGGGCACCTCAAACTGTCCAACCTGTGCTGGATCTACGACAACAACAAAATCACGATTGAGGGACATACCGAGTGGGCTTTCAGCGAGGATGTGGCAACCCGTTTTCTGGGGTACGGCTGGAACGTGCTCCGTGTAGGCGATGCGAACGACCTGGAGACCCTCGAACGGGCATTCAACACCTTCAAGAACACCGGCGATCGACCGACCCTGCTTATTGTCGATAGCCATATCGCCTACGGTGCGCCCAACAAACAAGACACCCACGCCGCTCACGGCGAACCCCTCGGCGAAGAGGAAATTCGCTTGACCAAGCGGAATTACGGCTGGCCTGAGGATGCGAAATTCCTGGTTCCCGACGAAGTCATCCAACATTTCCAGCAGGGGATAGGCCAGCGCGGTCACGGGCTTCGTGAGGCGTGGTTTGCCAGGTTTGAAGCGTATAAAACCCAATACCCGGAGTTGGCGGACCACCTTTATCGAATGCAGACGCGCCGACTGCCCGACGGTTGGGACAAGGACCTACCTGAGTTTCCGGCGGATGCTGAAGGCGACGCTGGGCGGAACGCTTCGGCGACGGTTCTTAACGCCATCGCCCAAAATGTGCCGTGGCTCATCGGCGGCTCCGCAGATCTGACGCCGTCAACGAAAACTCGGCTGACCTTCGAGGGCGCCGGCGATTTCACCGCCGATGACTACAGCGGACGTAACTTCCACTTTGGCATCCGTGAACATGCCATGGGGGCCATTCTTAATGGTATGTCGCTTTCGAAAGTGCGTCCCTTCGGCTCCGGCTTCCTCATCTTCAGCGACTACGCCCGGCCTGCCATCCGACTCGGCGCCCTGATGGAGATTCCGGTTATCCATATTTTCACGCACGACTCCATCGGCGTTGGCGAAGATGGCCCGACGCATCAACCTGTCGAACATTTGGCTTCGCTCCGGGCGATTCCCGGTCTCATCGTCCTCCGCCCCGCTGACGCGAATGAAGTCACCGAGGCGTGGCGTGTGATCATGCAACTGCATCACGACCCGGTGGTCCTGATTTTGACTCGACAGAATCTTCCCACGCTCGACCGAAGCCAATACGCGCCCGCTTCCGGTGTTGCGAAAGGGGCCTACGTCCTTGCCGATGCCGATGAGGGACTGCCTGACGTGCTGCTGTTGGCAAGTGGTAGTGAGGTGTCGCTCTGTATTGAGGCTTACGAGCAACTCAAAACTGAGGGGATCAAGGCGCGCGTCGTGAGCATGCCCTCGTGGGAACTGTTCGATCGCCAGGATCAAGCGTATCAAGATAGCGTCATCCCGCTCGACGTGACCGCCCGTGTTGCGGTGGAGCAGGCTTCGACGCTAGGCTGGCACCGCTATGTCGGTTTACATGGCCACACCATCGGCATGCAGACCTTTGGAGCATCGGCGCCACTCAAGGCGCTTCAGGAAAAGTTTGGCTTCACGCCCGACAGCGTTGTTGCCGCTGCTAAGGCACAACTGGCGTAGCGCGTACACACAATGTCTGAACACCTCAAATGAATCGATCAGCGTATCTCGATGACCACGGACGTTGATCGATTTACCCAATCCACTTCAATTTCCTGAGAAGCCTCCCCGGCTGTCTGAATGACAACACGATACCGTCTGGGCTGGATGCCACGGAAAACAACTTTCCCCGCCAAATCTGTCACTAGCGGAAACGTGCCATCTAAGGCGACCCGTGCGCCGGCGACAGGTTGACGTGAGCTTGAAGAGACAATCTGAACTTCGAGTTGCGTCTGGGAAAGCGCGGGCTCCTTTAGAAATTGCAGCGTTCCCAGAAAAATTGCGTAGGCTTCGCGCGAAATCCGTGCCGGCGAATCCACGGGTCCATCAAGATGCGGGTGTTTGATGGAGCGGATTTCGAGCGATAAAGCCGGCTTGTTCGTCCACCGAATCTCCGGCGATTCGGAATCTCCAACCGTTTCGATCAGTGTCTCGAAAAGGGCGATGTTAAAGTGTTCGAGTATCGCCTTGA
>JAPUIP010000726.1 GCA_027296925.1 Candidatus Poribacteria bacterium
GTGGGTGCGGCAC
Organism: Candidatus Poribacteria bacterium; assembly: GCA_027296925.1. Taxonomy (GTDB): domain Bacteria; phylum Poribacteria; class WGA-4E; order WGA-4E; family PCPOR2b; genus JAPUIP01. Next base: position 14 of record JAPUIP010000726.1, read on the forward strand.
TTACAGCATTCCTTTCAGTCACTTTCGGTATACTCATGATCGTTCCACCTCCTCATCTTCAGGGTTGACGCGGTAATATTCCATTTCTTCAGCCAAAAGCGTGACCCACTGTCGGTTCTTGAATCGCGCATCAAACATCAACTCATGCCAGTCGTCAATATCAGGCGTGTTCCGAATGACCTCTGCCTGCGCCTCAAGCGCCCGCAGTTCCACCCGCAGCTCAACATCGCCCCAATGGTGGTCGATCACGTTGGGTGTCGCGTTGATTTCGGCTTCCAACTCGCCGATAGCAGCGACCAGGTCCTCGCGGGAAAGGTCTTTGATTGGGATGGGTTCGGTCTGGCGTTTCGGTTCGGAGACCGCTCGCGGGGCGGTTGGAGCCGCCTTTGGGGGTTCGGTCTCAACCGGAACGTCGGGCAGAAAGTCGTGAACGGGCTGCGCTGAGGGTTTTGACGTTGGGTCAACCCGTTGTGTCGGGGATTTGAGCGTCAAGCCTTTATAAATCTCTACCCGCCTCCCGTCTCTCATAACCTCATCACGTTCTACGCCACGATTCGTGTAGACGTTCATCACACGCACAGAGAATGCCGTCGGGTTGACTGCCTCCAGTTGACGCGAGTGGCAAAACGCCTGGTAATCCGCGTAAAAAATCGCACCCTCGACTTCGGCATTTTTGGCCACCACGCAATAGGCAATCAGGAAATCATTAACGGAGATGAAGACGTTCTTATCGGGTGACGCGGGTTTCGGAGTGGGCGTCTCGTTAGGATTCAATGCTTCTCGCAATGCCGCAACCAAATCCGGAAAAGCCTCACGAATCGCCTCTGATACGAGTTGTGTCTTGGCGTATTCTGTATCTGTCGCCATCACCGAGATGTCCTGTCCTTTATAGCGTCCAAATGGCACTTGCATCGCTCGGCCTCCTGCTGTCCTATGAAACAGATGATCTGTCCCACGAAGTGTCCGACAAGCACATGACACGCAAACATCGTCCCTGCCTGTATTTGCACCGTCTTTGTCGGCAATTTCAACACCGGAGGTGCCCTCGAAGTGTCCGAACCGCTAACCCGTATCAGGACTGCGTTCGAACGCCAATTGAGGGCACTTCATGCGGTGTCTTTCTATTGAGGTGATAAGCCCCAAAGAAAACATTGCTCCATTCCAAGTGAAAAGACGTTTCTTTTCTCTCTCGTAAATGCACACGCAAAACATCTGTCCTATCTGTCCTAAAAACGCCATGAAGCCAGTCTATATAAGTGTTTACGGCGAGGACACCTCTAGGACACTTCATTTTCCCGTTTTGAGCCACATAACCGCTGAATCCCTTATGCGATGCGGAGGTGACAAGATTCAGTCAACGATAAAATCGAGAACACATCGTAGGACACTTAAGCGTCAAATCGCGCCTCAATGTGCTGCCTGGCACCATCATCAACTCCAATGCCGCTGTATCCACGTCCCTGGTTTATTTTTCCCTGTTCGATCCCGAATGGGGCGACATATGCCTTCAAGTCACGTCCGAACGTGGTCACATTCTGCTGTCGGAAGCCGTTGATTTTCGCCCATTTTTTGTAGAGGTCGTACAGATCCGCGACCGTTTCGCCGGGACTCTCGTCATCCAACTGGAGCACCTCTTTGAAAAATATCCGCGTGGGCACGGTTTGATCTCGATAGTCATCGCGTTCTTTCCGCATCACAAACGAATCCGTGAAGCCACCATTTTGAACGAGGCGAGCATATCCCTCTATCGCCCAATTGAAAATACCGGGCAGTTCGTTTGCGATGAGATATTCGATAAGATTGGGGTCCCGTTCTTCTTCAGGGACGACGTTTCGGAACGGTATTAAAATCATGCGATTCCAGATGCCTTCGCTTCGGTCTTTGAAATTGGGGTAGTGGTTCGAGGAAAACGCAAGTCGGGGTCGCTGCTTGGTGATCACCGATTCCTTGTTCTTCCGATGGTATGTCAGCATCGTACTTCCGCCGGTAAATTCTTTGAGGATGTCTTCGGCGACGTTGTCCAGTTCCGGGACTTCGGCATTGATGTTGAGTTTCTTGCCAAGCATCGGCTGAAGTCCGAAGTTCCCGCCGAAATCCCGCAATGGCACGCTGGACACATTCTCCAATCCGACGAGGTTCTGTAGCACCTCAAAAGCGACGCTTTTACCTGTCCGAGATTCCCCTTGCAGAAACAGGAACGCATGAAAGCGGGTATCATGCGTTAGGCAGAGTCCGTAGAATTCCTGCATGAGCCACTGTAAATCGGGGTCCACTTTGAGCGCATAATCCAGAACCTGATGCCAACGCGGACACTTTGCATCAGGTTGGTAAGCGTAAGGTAGTGATGAAAGCGTGAAGAAATTCGGAGTATGTGCAATGAGTGGGTTGTCCACGCCATCAACGATTTTACGGAGATCCATCAGCCCATTCTTCATCGAGATGATATTTTCCACTGTCTTCAGGCGGTCCATCCAGCAGGGCATCTCAACCGTGTTCGGAAGCGCAATCAGTGGATAAGTTGCCAACCGGATCGATGTGACCAGGTGTTGGGATACGTCAGTTTCCGTGCCCAAATCCGCTTCTTGCCGAATCTTGGCAACAATTGCGGTGTCAAATTCAGACTTCGACCGCTCAGCATGCTTTGTCCCGTCATACGCAAAGTAAGAATCATGCTGGAACAGGAGCATCCTCACCCCAGATGCGTGGGTGTACCGTTGCTCAATCAATTCGTCTGAGAGTTGGATAGCAGTCTTTTCAGTCGCACCCTCGTCACGTTGGGAGGCTTTCTCTTTCTTCAGTGCTTCCCGAATTGCACCGGCTTTAGCGAGCTTGGCCTGGGCAATGACATCAACATAGCGGTCTTGCGCGAGTGGGTCAGCCTTTGCCACGAGAGCTAAGACTTTCCTAAGCTGGCTCTCTCGTTTCCGTCCACGAGGAAGGGCTTTGCACTGCTCAATCTGCCATTCGACATGATCGGGCGATTCTGCCATCAGTCCCTTGAGTGACGCTGTATTTTCATCCAGTTCACCGTCTTGGCTCAGGAAGTCTGCGAGATCGGTTTTATCTGCCCCTTCAGAGCGTGGTAATGTGACGATTCGGACATCACGTCCAGCGTCAAACAACGCACCCGCTGTGCTTAATGCACCTTCAAGTCCCGCCTCACTTTCTTCGTTGTCGTAGGGCAAATCGACCGTTTCGACGTTGCGCGTGAGCCTTACAAGGGCTTCGATATGCTCCGCTTTGAATGTCGTCGTCACGGGTGAAAGGCAGGCAAATCCCTGTTGAATTACCAAAATCGCGTCAACGATTCCTTCAGCGATGAGGCATTCGTCCGCTCCACGAATCGAGTCAACACCGTAGATGACGTGTTCAACGGCATGTTGCGACACATATTTCCGACTCTCCTTGTGGATCAAGTGCTTCTTGTACTTGCCCCGGTCTGTTTCGTGTCGTTCTTCCCGTGGGATTGTCAACTCAAGTCCCATGTGGTCCGGCAGCCGTCCGATGGAGTAAACCACGTCATCACCCCGCCAGTACGGGAACACCAGACGGTCAAGGTAAACAGGAATCGCTCCATCTTTCGTCTTGTGAAACAAGCCGGTCTTGTACAAGTCTTCGAGCGGATACTTATCACGCATGAGGTCAACGAGAGCTTTCGGATCAGCAGGAGCATACCCCAACAACAACTCTTTGATCGTCTCGTCTTTGATTCCCCGTTCGCGATAATAGTCCCGGTGCTTCGCTTCCATCGCATCATGGAAAAACTGCATGATTTCCTTGCTGATGGGACGGATACGCTTTCGCTCATCACGCGCCGCTTTCAGTCTTGCCTTTTCTTCGGGCGTCAGGTCTTGATACGGAATGTTGTACGTGTCGCAAATCCACTTCGCCGCCTCGATAAAGGGGACGTTATCCCGTTGCATAACCCAATCGAAAATGTCACCTTTCTCACCACAATTTCGACAGAGGAAAACTTGCTTTGTCTCAGAAACGTCAAGGCATGTTCCAGATTGGCTACCGTGACCGGCGCTTTCATGTCCTGAGCGGTAAGAGTCGCCGTGCTTTTGGAGCGGTTCATCTTGGCGTATCAGATCTACGAGGTTGACTTGTTCTCGAATGTGTTCAATATTAAATGTGTGCATGGCTGCACCTCCAAATTTGACGGAAGGCACATCCGTTGGGTATAATTAGGATGCGCCCAATCGTCATGCCGCCCACGCGCTGAAACGTAGGCGCACGAATTCTACAAGCGTAATGAGCCCGCGAGCCGCCAAGCTTAACGCGGGCTTTAACTTTTTCTACCTACCGACTGTTTATTTCCGGCTCGACTCCGGCCTCAATCAGCATGACCCGAATCGCTTCATTGACCTGATAATTGAGTGAGGTCGCGTTTTGATCTGCAATTTGGGACAGCCCTTTGTATCTCTTCTTTGGCAACCTCACTAAGAATTCGTGTTTGTTGCTGCCCAAGTCGGCGGTTTTGAGGTTTGGTTTTCTCATTTTTTACCTCCGCAGATATGGTATCAGCAAGGACAACAAAGCGCAATAAAACCGTAAATTCAATGTTTTTTGCGGAATCGTTGCACATTACCCATGATTGAATGTCTCAAAGACATAGTGATACGGTCTTCTTTTCCCTTCCTGTTTACACCGAAAGCCATGTTTTTCCAGATACCGATTTAAGTTTTCCTCTCGAAATTCGACACCGACTTGACGCGGTTTCAGCGAAAAATC
>JAPUIP010000727.1 GCA_027296925.1 Candidatus Poribacteria bacterium
GGAGCTGGATTTATCGGATCTCATATTGTGGATCTCCTTTTAGAGAACAACTATCAGGTTCGGATTCTCGATAGCCTGCAAAAACCGGTTCATTTGATGGGAAAACCGAGCTATCTCCCTAAAGACATTGAATTCGTCGAGGCCGAAGTCACCGATCCGCGCTCGATGGATAGCGCTTTGCAAGGGATTGACGTCGTGTTTCATCAAGCGGCCCATCAAGGCTTTCTGCCGGATTTCAGCACGTTTTTTCACGTCAATAGCGCCGGCACGGCTCTACTCTTTGAGCTCATTGTCAAACATAAACATCCAGTTCAAAAGGTGATCGTTGCCTCCTCGCAAGCGGTGCACGGTGAAGGGGTATATCAGTGCCCAAGTTGCGCTCAGATCTTTTATCCATCCTCTCGCCCTTTGGATCAATTGATGAATCGAGATTGGGAGATCAAATGTCCAGCTTGTGGCGGCCATTTAGACTCTCTGCTTACTGACGAAGACCAGGTCCATCCTTATACACAGTACGCAATGTCTAAATACACGCAAGAAATGATCGCCCTTAACCTCGGACAGCGACACGGGATTCCTGCTGTTGCACTCCGGTATTCGATTACGCAGGGACCGAGGCAATCCTTTTTCAATGCCTACTCCGGGATTCTGCGAATCTTTTGCATCCGCCTGATGACGGATCGCCCTCCCATCCTCTATGAAGATGGTCAAATGAAGCGCGACTATGTTCATGTGCATGATGTCGCGAAAGCGAATCTGCAGGTGATGACGAGTGAAGAAGCAAACTATCAGGTCTATAACGTTGGAAGCGGAATACCGGTGACACAACGTCAATTTGCAGATGCTTTGGCGCAGAAGCTTGGTAAGTCAATCGAGCCATCCATCCCAGGTGAGTTTCGTTTGGGGGATGTTCGGCACATCGTCTCGGATGTGAGCAAGCTACAAAGCTTGGGGTGGCAACTAACAAAAAGTTTGGACGATATTCTGAATGACTATATTGCTTGGATTGAATCTCAGGGAAATGTCAAGGATTATTTTGCTGAAGCGGAAAGGGTGATGAAGAAAGCTGGCGCCGTGAGAGTTGCGAAAAATGTGACAGACAAGGAATAACAATTCCCACCTTTTCTTCCCTTTGTTTCTTGGTAGGGTCATTTATTCTCGGAAGACTTGGCTCGTAGTGAGGCACGAAGCAACGCGGAGTGCCGTTCAGAACGCGACTCCACTTCGTTGCGTTGAGAACGATGAACCGATGAATTGGCTCAAAACAACCGATCCGTGGACAATTAAATGACCCTAGTTTCTGGCCTTTTTCATTGGCAAATTTCCGGTTCTATGCTATCGTATCATGGTTCGTTGTGTGAGCTCAAAGTAGGAGAAAAGGAGATTTCATATCGATGATTATTACCCAAACACCATTGCGGATCAGTTTTGTGGGTGGGGGAACTGATTTTGGAGATTTTTATCGAAGGCAAAACGGTGAGGTTATCAGTACAGCAATTGATAAGTATGTTTACGTCATCATCAAAGAAAGATTTGATTCGCAGATCTATCTGAATTACTCGAAAAAAGAAATTGTGGATTGTGTAGATAGGATTGAACATGAATTGATTCGAGAGGCAATGCGAAAAACTGGCGTAGCACAAGGGGTAGAAATAACAACCTTGGCCGATATTCCTGCTCATGGTTCAGGGCTTGGTTCTTCGAGTTGCGTAACAATCGGCGTTCTCAACGCCCTCTATGCCTATCAAGGGATCGGCAAAACGGCTGAAGACCTCGCCCAGGAGGCTTGCAAGATTGAAATTCAAGTGTTGGGAAAACCGATCGGAAAACAAGACCAGTATATCGCCGCCTACGGAGGGCTGAGACATATCCAATTCCAGAGCGATGAGTCTGTGGTTGTTGAGAGGGTACCGATTAGTGAGGAAACCAAACGAAAGCTCAACACCAATACTCTCCTGTTTTATACGGGGATTGAGCGAAAAGCTAGCGACATCCTCACTGAGCAACGGCAGAATATCGACCAGAACTTTGAGGTGCTCTGCGAAATGAAGCCGTTGGTTCGGAAGTTGAAGGCAGTCCTGACCAACCACCAAAACAATGGGCACCATAGCCTCGATGAATTTGGAAGCCTTCTTCATCAAGGGTGGAAGCTGAAACAGCATCTTGCTAGCACGATCTCCAATCCCCGACTTAATGAGATATATGATGCTGCGTTCAATGCGGGCGCACTTGGAGGTAAGCTGTTAGGAGCTGGTGGAGGCGGTTTTTTCCTCTTTTACGCTCCTCCTGAAACACATGATGATATTCGTGTTGCGTTGCATCATCTTCAAGAATTTCCTTTTAACTTAGAACGCGATGGTAGCAAGGTCATTTTTAATATTCGCCGATAGAAAACATTGAAGAATCGAAGGAAGAAATGAAAGGGGGAAGAGAAGGGGGACTTATGTTTTACGTTTTACGTTTCATGTTTTGCGCCCCACCTATCACGTTGTTATGCGTCCTTCGCGTCCTATTTTTTCCTCCAACAACGGCAGCAAACACCCTCATCAATATCCCACTCAACACCGAAGTCTCAGATTTCAATGGCGAAAGCTATGCATTTGTTTATCGCTTCCTCAACAAACGGGCCCTGCCCGGCATCACCCGTGGATCGCTGCCGCTGACCCGGGGTAAGATTGCCGTCCTCCTTTCGAACCTTTCCCAAAAGCACGCAAGTGGCGAGATTCGCCTGAGCAAAATCGATCATCAACGCCTCAACGCGCTGATGCAGTTGTTTGCTGACGAGCTCCCCCCCGATCAAGTGCCTTCACAAAGGCGATTGCACGTTCTCCAGTTGGCGGGTGACAACTATCACTTTGCATTTGATTTGGCAGCATCACAACGGGCGATTTCGCGTAACTCCGATGTTTTCCCAAGAGACGGCACAACGCACATCACATCGCTACTGCCGCATGTTCATGGACAGGTACGCGATGATTTCGCTTTTTCGACAAATATTGGCTACCATTTTTTGTATGGAGAGATATTTGAAGACCTGTTGCCTGATGAATCTTCATACATTCACTTTGATGGGGATTTGCAGAATAGAGTTCCCATTGATGCTTACCTCAAATTCAAGCTACCCTGGTTTGAACTTCAGATTGGACAGGATAATCTCCATTGGGGTCCCGGTTATCACGGTGCATTGTTAGTGTCGGAAAACCCAATCTCGATGGACATGATCAAACTACAGGCTGCCTACAAGCATATCACTTTTAGCGCTTTTACCGCTATTCTTGAAGATCGTAATCCCGAAATTGATGAGAAATATATCTCCGGACATCGGATTGAAGGTTACTTGTGGAATCGGTTTGGGCTCGGATTATCTGAGGTGGTTGTCTACGGAGACCGTTTTGAGCCCAGTTATCTGAATCCTGTTAACATCTATCTAATCAATGAAATCAACGTTACCCGCGGCGACTCTCGATCGATCAGAACGGGGGATAATCTCATGCTGAGTGCGGATGCACGACTTCGGCTGATCGATAACCTTGAGCTCTACGGTGAATTGATGATTGACGACGGCAATCCAGCCAAGGACTTCCATCACTGGGATACGAAGTTCGGCATACTCGGCGGCGTTTATGTGACAGATCCATTTGGCGTGACCGACACAGATCTCCACGCCGAATATGCTTTCATCAATCAGTATGCCTATACGCACGAAAATCCTGTGAACGTTTACAAACACTTCAGTTCAGTGATTGGACACCACATCGGAGCTGATGCCGATAACCTCTGGGTAGAACTTCGCCATCGGTTCACGGATAAGCTGGAAACTGCGCTAGTTTATGAGCTCGAACGGCATGGGGAGGGAAATGTCGATAAGGCTCATCCGCTCGACGCCCCCGCCGACGATCAATGGACGCCGTTATCGGGAATCACGCAGAGTCAACACGGTATCACGCTCGGAGTCAACTACACGGCCATCGGGCGATATTCGATCGCAGCCGATTTCACACAGATCTGGCTGCGAAATATGGGAAATCAGGTGGGCGTGAATGAAAACGGAAATGAAGTCAAAGTGAAGGCGTTGTATCGGTTTTAATGGATGAGAAAACGAATCTTTGATCTTTTCTTTGCGACAGTCGGACTCATCTTTACGTTCCCAATGTTCCTGATGATTGCGCTCGCGATAAAACTGGACTCAAAGGGAAGCGTGTTCTTCAAACATAAACGGGTGGGACAACACGGCGTTCCCTTTCTGATGTATAAGTTTCGCACGATGGTGGAAAACGCAGCGGCGATTGGTCCTGCTGTAACATACCACGGGGACACGCGGATCACCAGGGTGGGGCATCTGCTGCGGAGAAGTAAACTGGATGAGTTGCCGCAGTTAATTAATATTTGGACGGGCGAAATGAGCTTTGTCGGTCCCCGACCCGAAACGGCGAAGTATGTGAAGCATTATACGTCAGCGCAGCAGCAAGTGTTAACCGCCAAACCCGGAATTACAGGACCAGCGCAGATTGAGTGGCGAGACGAAGCCTCTCGGATTCGCGGCGTTCAGAATGTCGATGCGTTCTATACTCAGTACATCATGCCGCATAAACTCGCGCTAGACCTCAAATATGTTCAGACGCCGACATCGGTATGGAGGGATTTGCGTTATATTCTATCAACCCTCAAAGCGATTATGACAAAGTAGCGGCGAAGCATTCAGGTCAGACATGCCACACGTAAAGGGCGCGGTTCTCAAAATGAACCCCGGCCCGGAGATCGCCAATTTCTCCACGCGCAATCCACTGCCTTGCCTGACGATACCGAGAGTCAAAGCGCCGTAATACTCCGGTATTCAGGAAGACGTTATTTGCATGACATGCCTTGAGGACGGCATCTGCCTCCAGCATTGAGCACGCCATCGCTTTCTCCAGATAGATCATCGGTACACCGGCTTCCGCCACACGGATTGCCATTTCTGCATGGAGCTCGCCTTTCGTGCAGATTGCCACAAGGTCCGGCTTCTCCTGAGCGATTATCTCAAGGTAGTCCTCGTATAGCGCCGTCACGCCCCAGCGTTTCCCGAACGCTTCCCGTTTTTCCGTCAACACATCCGCCCCTGCCGCAAGCTCAAGCGATTCAATCCCCTGACAGGCTGCCGCGATAGAATAGGGCAAAGTGATGGCGGAGGAGTCGATCGCCTCTTGATCGATTGGACTTGCCATTCTGTCGAGTCCAACAATTGCGACGCGATATTTCTGCATGTAACCCTCAAAGCGTACTATCGTCGTTTTCACAAGCTTGTAGAGCAAATTTACCACAAATCCGTGTGGGGTTCAAGCAGGCAGCTGACAATTTCTGTTTGACACCTTTTTGGATGATATGTTATATTTTCCTCGCTTTTACTACGGTTTTTGGGATAATCTACACACTTCCTGATTTACACAGCGGGTTCTCTCTGCTTTCGAGAGACTGATGTAAAGGCGACGGGAGTGGAAGCACAAACCTAGAAGTCACGTAAGGAGGATTTTTTGAGAACAGTTACAATGAAGGAGCTCCTTGAGGCCGGAGTTCATTTTGGTCATCAATCGAGACGCTGGAACCCGAAGATGGCACGGTACATCTTTGCAGAGCGTAATGGTATCTATATTATCGACCTTCAGAAAACGTTGCGTCTGCTCCAGACAGCATACGAATTTGTGCAGGATGTTGCGGCGGGCGGCGGTGCCGTTATCTTTGTCGGTACCAAAAAGCAAGCCCAGGAAACAGTTGTGGACGAAGCGGCAAGATGCCAGATGTTTTACGTGAACCACCGTTGGTTAGGCGGCATGTTGACCAACTACCAAACCATCAGACGCAGCATTGACCGATTAATGAAGATAGAAGAAGACGAAGTCAGTGGCGTCTTCGAGAAACTGCCGAAAAAGGAAGTTATCGGCCTCGGACGCGAGAAAATGAAGTTGAACAATAACCTTGCGGGAATCAAGACAATGGGACGGCTTCCAGAAGCTGTCATTATCACTGACATCCGTAAGGAACATATCGCGGTTAAGGAAGCGAATAAACTTGGTATTCCGGTGGTCGCCATCGTTGACACGAACTGCGATCCAGATCCAATTGATTATCCGATCCCTGCAAACGATGACGCCATCCGAGCCGTTCGGCTCATCTGCTCCGTGCTTGCAACCGCGGTGATTGAGGGCCGAGCCAGTGCGCTTGAGGGCGCCGATGATCAGGAGGCCCCCGCGGAGGACGCCGGCGATCAGGAGGTACCGCAACTTGAGCCAACTCCGGAAGACGAGAATGAAAGCGAAGCAACCCCGCAATCAAATGATGCCGATCTGACAACTGCGAGCGATGAAGATTCTACGACGCCCGTTCGGGAAAAGCCCCCGAGACAAAGACGGCCGCGCCGGCAGCCAAGTGATGATGAGCAGCCTGAAGCCAATGCGCAAGCGGATGAACAGCCTGAAGTTGAAGCTTAGGGATTTTGTTATCAGTGTAAGAATGGAGGTGGGAGCGCCGCTGAGTTCCGCCTCCACCGAAAATGGAGGTTAACAGGCTAATGGAAATTACGGCGAAGATGGTCAGTGAGCTCCGGAAAAGCACAAGTGCTGGGATCATGGACTGTAAGAAAGCCCTGATTGAATCGAATGGAGATCTAGAGGCTGCGACTCGGTATTTGCGCGAAAAGGGACTGAAAGCTTCGGAGCTTCGAAGTGGACGGGCTGCGTCTGAAGGGCAAATTGTCTCATATATTCACCCCGGCAGTCGGATTGGATCGTTGGTTGAAGTCAACTGTGAAACGGATTTTGTCGCCCGAACGGAACAGTTTCAAAACCTGACCAAAGAGATTGCGATGCATATTGCGGCCTCGAAACCGAAGTACGTTAGTCAGGACGATGTCCCCGAAAACGTGTTAGAATCAGAGAAATCGATTTTAAGAAAGCAGACACTCGAGGAAGGAAAACCGGAGCACATCGTTGATAAAATTGTCGAGGGAAGACTTTCTAAATTCTATTCAGAGGTTTGCTTACTCGAACAGCCTTATATCCGAGAAGTTGATAAAACAGTCAATCAGCTAATCCAAGAGGCAATCGCACAACTTGGGGAGAACATTGTTGTGAGGCGTTTTTTGCTCTATGTATTAGGACAAGCCGAATAGACGAATTGGTGAATTGACAACAGGAGTTTTCAAAATGCCCAAGACAATTCTTCGTGATGTCGAAGTACGTATGAAAAAAGCCCTGGAATCAACAGCGAAAGATTTTGCGCATGTACAAACCGGAAGGGCTTCATCTGCTTTACTGGATGGGATTCAAGTCGAGTATTACGGGACAAAGAGCCCGATTAATCAGGTCGCAACGATTAATATTCCGGAACCTCGCCTCATTGTCATCCAACCGTGGGACAAAACCGTTATTAAAGACGTCGAAAAAGCGATTGCGCGGTCGGATTTAGGGCTCAATCCAAACAGCGACGGGAATGTGATTCGCATCCAAATCCCTGAACTGACGACAGAACGTCGGAAAGAATTGACTCGATACGTCAGCAAGTCAGCGGAAGAGGGACGTGTCGCTATCAGAAATATCCGGCGTGATGCAAACGATTCCCTGCAGAAGATCGAAAAGTCAAAAGAGATTTCTAAGGACGAACGTCATACCTACGAAAGCCAGGTCCAGGAAATGACGGATAGTTGGATCGACCAGGTTGATAATCTGTTGAAATCAAAAGAAGAAGAATTAATGGAACTGTAATCAACCATTGAAATTGATACGCCGTCCAATCGATGATGCGATAAAAAGTTTCCCCCGTTTTTATAGGGCCAGCATGACTTAAGCGAAGCAACCTCTTCGCCAATTCGCCTTCCCCATCGCCAATGTTTTGGAAGCGAACCATTAGTGTGGTTATTCTAATTCCCGTTGTTATCTTCCTGGTTTGGTGGGATGGGTATCTTTATTCCGCCCTGATTGCTCTCCTCACTGTTCTGATGCTGATTGAGTATTGCCAGCTTTCGCAGTCAATTGGAGCTCGGGGAAGTCGAATTCTCATCGTTGTATCCGGTTTGTTGTTCTGTTTATCAGCGTCTTTTCAACCCGCTACAGGCGAGATTTCCCATTTCGTCCTCGCCTTGACTCTCTTACTCACTTTTGCCTACCAGATTGTTCGTAACCAGATCGATGCCGCGTTCCTTTCTGTCGCAAGTACACTCTTGGGAGTGGTCTATATCGGCTGGGCATTCGGATACCACTTGATCTCGCTGCGGCAGATTGGGAATGCGGTAGACAGGCCGATAGGTCGTGGATTAATCTTCTTTCTGCTTGTCACAATCTGGATGGGTGATGCGGCGGCATACCTCGTCGGGAAACGGTTTGGAAAGCATAAACTCAGACCCCAAATCAGCCCCGGCAAAACGGTTGAAGGAACAATTGCAGGTCTAGGCTTTGGTGTGCTCGCGGGGGTTGGCGTTTGGTCTTTCTTGCTGAAGGACGTATTCAGTCTCCCGCATACGCTGATTCTTAGCCTGTTGTTGGGGGTTGTGAGCCAGCTTAGCGATCTGAGCGAGTCCATCATCAAGCGCAGTGCTGATGTGAAGGATTCGGGGAGTTTGATCCCCGGACATGGCGGACTGCTGGATCGATGCGATAGCTTAATTTTTTCAGCGCCCACACTTTACTACTATTTTCAGTACCTGATACGCGATGTGTAAAGGTAGGCATTACCTGATACCGAACACCGACTCCGATTCGTATGAAAACCCTTTCCATTCTTGGCTCCACAGGGTCAATTGGGCAGAACGCCCTTTCAGTTGTGGAAACGCATTCCGATGAATTCTTGATTGCCGGGCTCGCTGCCAATACGTCAGTTGACCTGATGGAGAAACAGGTCCGTCAATTTCGTCCCCGGCTCGTGGCACTCAACAATAGAGAGGCCGCAAGCCAGCTTAGGGAACGTCTGAGGGACTTGTCAAAAAAGGTTGAAATTCTTTCCGGACCTGAAGGTATTTTGGCAATTGCGACGATGGAAGAGGTCGACCTCGTCCTTGAAGGGATGGGCGGTGGTGTCGGACTGCTACCAACGCTGGAAGCAATTAAAGCCGGAAAAGATCTCGCATTTGTCAATAAAGAGGTGTTGGTCATGTGCGGCTCGCTTGTCATGGAAGCGGTCCGGACACATGGCGTCCGCCTTTTACCTGTAGATGGGGAAATGAGCGCAATCTTTCAATGTCTCGTCGGTCGGCCGGAAAGCGATCAAAGCCGCGATGGTATTCACAGGCTTGTTTTAACCGCTTCTGGCGGCCCCTTCCGTCAAACCCCTTTGGATCAGCTTTACGACGTAACGCCTCAGCAGGCATTGAAGCATCCCAATTGGAAAATGGGAAACAAAATCACCATTGATTCTGCCACAATGATGAACAAGGGGTTAGAAGTCATTGAGGCGAAATGGCTCTTTGATGTAGAACTGTCACAGATCGAAGTTATCATTCATCCCGAAAGTATCATTCATTCGATGGTCGAATTTGTTGATGGCTCGTTTCTCGCGCAACTCAGCGTTACCGACATGCGTGTGTTGATCCAATACGCTTTAACGTATCCACGCCGTTTGCCCACTCCCCTTCCCCGTCTCAAGCTATCCCAAATTCGTGCGCTTCACCTGGAATCCGTTGATTTTGACAAATTCCCTTGCCTCGGCCTCGCTTATACTGCTGCAAGGGTTGGTGGAACCATGCCAACCGTTCTCAGTAGCGCCGATGAGGTGGTTGTGCGAGCGTTTCTAAATCAGCAGATCGGATTCATGGACATCCCGAGTCTGCTCGCGGAAGTGATCGCTCGACACGATGTAACATCTCGGCCAAACCTCGATGATATTCTTGCCGCGGATCGATGGGCAAAATCAGTGGCACACCAATTAATCCAAAAAAGAAGGTGATATTCATGTTTCACTCCGTGAATGGCTGGCTCCTCGCCATCTTCTCATTCGGTTTCATCATTTTTATTCATGAACTCGGCCATTTCCTTGCTGCAAAGCGGTGTGGTATTCGTGTAGAAAAATTCTCTATTGGCTTCGGGCCCAAACTGATCGGGTTTCAGCGAGGAGAGACCGAATACTGCATCTCTCTGTTGCCCTTTGGTGGATTTGTGAAGATGCCCGGTGAAAATCCCGAAGAACGTACCGGCCGCCCAGACGAATTTTCCACAGCCCCAGTTGAAAACCGCATCTTCGTTGCGGTTGCGGGCCCGGTGATGAACTTTGCGCTTGGGGTCGTCGCGTTTGCGCTGGTCTATATGATCGCCGGTGAAGTCATCCCGAAATCAGAGGAAACAACCCAGATTGGATGGGTTGCAGAGGACAGCCCCGCGGCAATGGCCGGAATTCGGCCCGGCGACGAAATGATCACGATTAACGGAAAACGCTTGCATACGTGGACAGATCTGCGCACCCGTGTCATGACGCACCCGGAAAAAGAACTGGAAATTGAACTCATGCGCAATGGTCAGAAACAGAAAGTATATATCACTCCCAAAACTGTTGTCAGAAAAGGCATCGGCGCTATCGGACAGATCGGCGTTTCGCCGAGACAAGAGGTCGAAGTTCATCAGGTTGATGACGGCGGTTGGGCTGAAGCCGCCGGACTCCAAACCGGAGATCTGATTGAAAAGATCAACGGCGCCATGATTTACACGCATCGGGATTTTTATCTGGGCGCCAAACAGAACCACGAAGCCGAAGTTCATCTTGAGGTGAAACGTGGTGAAGAATCGCTGGAAGTTGATCTGCACATCGACTGGGCGGTTATCGCCGACATTCAGGAGGAGAGCGAAGCGGCGGCAGCAGGCATCCAATCCGGTGATGAAATTATTGCCGTCAATGGCGAATCCGTGCTGAATTTTGATCTGTTCTCTAAATTATCTGAACTTGCCCAGGCAGAACTGGATGAACCGATTCAGCTTGAACTGCTGCGCAATGGCGAGAAATTGACAGCCATGCTGACGCCGAAAGCGATTGGCGAAGATCAGATCGATCTGGGAGGATTGGATTGGAAGGTATCGTTGAGTAACCTCGAAGTCAAAGGACCCGTCCGAATCGAAAAATATAATATCATTACGGCGTGGGGGAAGGGGTTCGAGAAGAGTTGGGAAACCGTTTCACAGGTCT
>JAPUIP010000728.1 GCA_027296925.1 Candidatus Poribacteria bacterium
GCATGGAGGAGTGGAGGGTAATCATCCATTCAATGTTTAAATGATCGAAACCCAGGCTGCGGGCCATTCGCCGGGTGAGGGAGTTGTTAGCCATTGTACGAGAAGTGAAGTCTTGCCAAAACCGGCCGGTGCCGATATTAGCGTCAGCTTGCGCTTGAATGCATCACTAAGGCGTTCGGTCAAAAGCGGCCGAGAAACCAGATCAGCCATGAACCGTGGAGCACGAATCTTGGTTGTCAGAAGCTCATACGACTCTGATGAAGCCTTTTCGTAATATTAATAGTCCCGCAGATGCTGTTTCCGAGCGTTTCAGACATGTACGGTTTCAATGCCATTCACGGGAGGGACCAACGACATTAACCACCGAAACCTACGTTATTTTGACACCACCTCAACCCATCTTCGGAAATTATACATCGACCACGGATTTCTAAATGAGATTGTTCTTGACATAGCTCCAGGAATGTAAAATCGTTGACCAAGCATGGCTCCTCACTTACAATTCCGCTCTGAATCCTACAAAAAACGGAGGGGAGAGATCTTAAAGCAGGGCGTGGTACCCGATGAATTGAGCAAGCCCTTCTGGGACGCCGCTGACGAGGGGCGGCTGGTCATCCAGAACCGTAAAGATTGCGACAGGCTCCAGAAATCCGCCGGCGCTTACGTGTCGTCAATATGAGTCAGGAGACAACCTCGAATTGAAGGGGATACTGCAACCCTCAAGCTATGGAGGAAGGTCGGGAATTGGACAAGCACAAATAATTGGCAACCCAGCCGTTCCACGGCTCAGTCCTCAGTGTAGTACTCCATGCCGAGATGTGTAACCTGCCCAGCGCCCATCAACCATCTGAGGGTGTTCTTGAGCTTCGTCTGTTGTATGAAAAGGTCATGCTCAGGATATACGGTCGGCGCGTGCTGAGGACTCTTGAAGTAGAAAGACAGCCACTCCTGGATCCCCCTCAACTGGGCTCGCTTCGCAAGGTCCATGAACAGAACTAGATCCAGCACCAATGGAGCAGCCAGAATGGAATCTGAGCATAGGAAATTGATTTTAATCTGCATACGGCGACCAAGCCATCCAAAGAGATCTATGTTGTCCCAACCTTCTTTGTTATCACCACGGGGCGGGTAGTAGTTGATACGGACCATGTGATAGGTGTCACCATAGAGATCAGGGTAGAGATCTGGCTGCAAAATGTACTCTAGCGCACCAAGCTTCGATTCCTCCTTCGTCTTAAAGTTCTCTGGTTCATCGAGAACCTCACCATCTCGGTTGCCCAGTATGTTCGTCGAAAACCAGCCCTCCACGCCAAGCATCCTTGCCTTCAGCATCGGAGCGATCACCGTCTTGACGAGCGTTTGGCCGGTCTTGAAGTCCTTCCCGCAAATCGGGACCCCTTTATCACTTGCTAGCTTCTCCAGAGCCGGGATGTCTGCGGTTAGATTCGGCGCGCCGTTCGCGAATGGAACGCCTTCCATCAGGGCCGCGTAAGCATACATCATGGACGGCGCGATTCTTTCGTCGTTCTCTTCGAGCCCCCCTATGAAACTCTCTAGGTCCTGATGCACATCCGACTCCTTAATGAATTTTTCGGTAGAAGCACACCAAATCATTACAAGCCGATCGCAGTTGTTTACGGCTTTAAAGCCGCGTATGTCGTCACGGATGGCATTAACGAGTTCGGTCTTAGTCCGTCTTGTTTTTGTATGGGTTCCCTCGATCCGCTTGACATACTGGCTGTCGAACACTGCCGGCATGGGCTCGATAGACTTTAGGAAATCCGCAATGGGCTCGATATCTTCAAATTGGTTCAGGACTCCGCACTTCACGGCGGCTTCATATCCGTTGTCTGGAATCGGGTCCCACGCGCCGAAAACAAGCTGTTCGAGGCCTGCTAGCGGGACAAAATCCCGTATCAGGGGCATGTTTTTCTCCGACCGCTTGCCTAGTCGCACTGTCGCCATCTGAGTAATAGATCCAAAGGGCTGCCCCATGCCACGTCTAATAAGTTCAACACCAGCGATAAAGGTAGAGGCGACCGCACCAAGACCCACAAGTAAAACGCCGAGCCTACCATCAGCCGGCTCGATTGACGGCATTTCCATTGTGACAAAGTCCCTGGGTTCTAGCGCGATTCCCCTTTCTTTTGCGAATTTCAACAGTGGACCGTGCCATTGCGAAGGGATCCTTCCGGTCCTCGCCCAGTGTTGCACCGTGCTCTGGCGTCTTCCTATAATGCCTGCGAGTGCGGATTGGCCGCCGAAGCGCTCAATGATTTGCTTTGCAGAGTTCATTTCATTATTCATGAGAAAAACATTAACGAAAAATTCGTTAGATGTCAATTAGTTCAAATTCAACCGAGGTGTGCCAAAAGGAAGTCCTTTTGGAGCGCCTCATTTCAAAAGAATCTTGTAGCTAAAATATCAGGCGTCTTTTTCGAGCAGCTGGGTCGAGACGAGGTCAGAAAATTGGAGGATTCGCAAATAATACTGATACGCGAAAACCAGGAGGGCTATCCGTCTGTGTTATGAAAGTGTCATTTTGAATCACAGTCGGAGAGCGACAAGTTTGGTATGCACAAACGCAACGCTCGGATCAAGTGCGTGCACGAAGAAAGGAAAAGAATCTATGCGCAGCGTGGATAAAAATGCGCGGCCACCGAAATCGGGGGCCGCGCTCGCGTTTTGTGACTTTATTCTAAGGGTTAGAGTTACACGGCTCGCTTAGTCGTCGCTAATTTTAATTGTTCCGCTAAGGGTTGCGGAGGCCTCTCCAGTTGCCAGGTTACCCGTGGCGCGTTCCATAAACGTTCCTTTCGCACTCTCGAAACGGCCCGTTCCTCCAATGACTTCGAATTCCAAAAGGACATCAGACTTGCCTTCCGAGACGAGGATACAGACTTCGGCACCTGTGCGCTTGGCCACCAGGATATCACCAGTGTCAGCGAAGGCGTATGTGGCCAGACCTGCTATGCCCGTACCACCGGGGTTCTCACCGCATCGTTCTGGAACGGTTGTAACGTCCTCCATCATGAAACCGGTGCGCGTAAACGTCCCAAAGGCGGTCGTGTCACC
>JAPUIP010000729.1 GCA_027296925.1 Candidatus Poribacteria bacterium
CAACCAAGGGGCGCCAATCCCGCTCCGTGAGCCGAATGGAAAGTTTCTGGGGTATAAGCGGAACCGGAATGGCGAGCCCGTCGTGACGAAGCTCGATGATCTTTTGCTTCGGGAGGTTGTCCAACTGACCCGTGGGAACTATTATCAAGCGACGCCGGGCGAGACGGAAATTGATCGCTTGTCCGAAGCGCTGGCTTCGATTGAAAAGCGGGAGATTGAGGAGCGGCAGTTTACGCAATATGAAGATCGATTTCAATATTTCTTGGGATTTGCCCTGCTTCTTTTTGTGTGGGAACTCCTCCTGCCGGATCGCCGACGAAACACCGTGGAAAATGAGAGGTAGAATACGTATCCTACTCCCGCTTCGCGTCTGAAAATTGCACCTTGCTGAGACACCCCGACGCCGCTTCTTGAATCTACACTTCCGAATTCACAGCCTGGATCAATGCGATGATATAGCCGAACTGGAACGCCCATGCCTGGCGGATGCGCCCAGAAACCCCGGTCGGCACGGTGTCATCCGGGTGAGAAGGCGCATGATCGGGCATCAGCATGTAGGGGTACTCTACGTCTCTGAGTACCTTCGCTAGCGTATACATATCGACATCGCCTTCATCAGGCCAGACTTCCTGGAAGTTGTGGAGCCCGCCGCGGATATTGCGAAAGTGTATGTTGAAGATCTTCTTCCGCTCTCCAAAATACCGGACAATATCGTACAGTTCACGCCCGGGGTCTTCCAATCCCTCAGAAGCCGTTCCACAGCAGAAATTAAATCCATGGTAAGGGCTGTCCACAACCTCAACGAAGCGTTTCAGCCCCTCAAACATCGGATAATTCCAACGCTCCACACCTCTTAACACCGGTGCCGGCGGATCGTTGAGATGACAGGCCATCTGTACCTTGTTCTCTTCAGCCACCGGAATCACGCGCTCCAGAAAATAGGCAATCCGCTCAAACGCCTCTTCGCGACTCACCCGGCCGGCTTCTGACAGCGTCTCATTATCGTACTTGGAGATGTCGAAGGTGCTGTACGTTGAGCCGCCCCGCCCGAGTGTGCTTTCGGTTCGCTGATGCGGAAGTATGCAGAAGTTATAATTCAACCCTCTGAGCTCCGCCTTCCCTGCATTCTCAATGGTCTTGCAAATCGCATCGAGGTCCCGATCACGTTGCGGGTCTTGCGCAAGGGTAATGCTGTTGGCGAGGCCAATATGAATCATCTCGAAGCTGACGCCTTCCTGTGCGGCTTCTTCCTTGTGCCGTATCAGCGTTTCCACCTCTGTGTCTTCGACGGAGGCATCCATGTGCGTGACACCGTGCCGAACCAGGAATTGCAGCTCCTTTTTTGACGTGCCTATTCCTTGGACACCGACGTGCATTTTCGCTTTTCTGCGTTGCTTCTCTGTTCCGTTCATTGTTGCGTTCTCCTTGGGGATAATGAAAATAGGATAACACATCGCTAGAAGGCTGTCAACGGAGATTAAATTGACTCCACTTTGGAATTGACCAGGTACGAAGAAGATGATAAGATATAGTCTGTGAAGCAAGGTGTCATCTTGGGTGACTCGTTGTAGAGTTTCATGGTAAGTACTCACATATAGAGGGACAATGGCATGGCTAACTTCCAACTGACCCAGCAACAACTGAATTTCGTGGAAACCTTCGGCTATCTCCACTTTCCCGGCTTGCTCAATGACCGGATTGACCAGATCATCGAAGCGTTTGAACAGGTATGGGTGGACTTGAATGTCGAGCACCCCGAAGCGCATCGCACATACATCGTGCCGTTTATCGGTCAAAGCGAATATCTCAGCTCACTGCTCGATGACGATCGGATTGACGGCATTTTCACCAGCCTGTTGGGAGAGGATTACGTCTACCTCGGCAGCGATGGCAACTTCTACAGCGGGGACACGGGATGGCATTCGGACGGCGGTTGGCCGCGCCCCGTCCGCTACTACAAAATGGGGCTCTACCTCGACCCGCTTACCGCCGATTCCGGGGCGTTGCGCTTCATTCCCGGCAGCCACAGATATGGCGAAGGCTACGCGGAAACCGTGCAACAGAACATCAGGAGTCTGCAGGAAATCTACAGTATTGACGGTCCCGCGGTGCCCGCCGCCGCGATCGAAACGCAGCCGGGCGATGTAGTCGTGTTCAACCAGGGGATGAAGCACAGTGCCTGGGGCGGCGGTACGCAACGTCGGATGTTTACGATTAATTGCGGCTATCGGTACAAGGCGGATGAGATGCAGTTGCTGCGCGACGAGCTCGATCTCGTGTCTCGTTTTGGTCGGGGGAAAATCTACGGTGATAAGATGCTGGCAACGGCGGGACCGAAACGGATGGTGCACCTGGAGCAGGCTTTGGCTCTGGCGCCGGAGGGCGTGTGGCCGGTTTCGGAGGCATAGCGAAACAGTGGTATAACTGCCGATAGTTATACCAATTCCATTTTGAAATCAATATTATTTCGACCTTGTCACATTTCATGTAGCCATGTACTGTCTGCCTCCCAGCACGCCCGGATTTCGTAGGGGCGCCGCTTGCTGCGCCCATTCGTATCAAGTTAAGGACGCAGAGCGTCCAAGACCGCATTCCCACGCTGGAAGTGAAATGCCCGTTAGGGTGCTTGTCCCGAACTTTGAGGGGCGTGGGAACGAGTCGATGGCGAAGTCCCAGTTATGACTCGTTCCGATGCTCTGCGTCGGAGCGAGCGGAACGAACAATGAAAGGAAGCCGTTATGTCTCAACATAAAGTTTTGATTGCATCGCGTCACGCCCCAGAGGTTGAAGCGATGCTTGATGATGCGCCGCCGGAAGCGGATATTCACCTCTTGCAGCCGGGGGAAAGGCTCGGCGATCACATTGCAGATGTCGAGATTATCTACGGAGGCATCGGTGAAACCGATTTCGCCAAAGCCAAATCGCTGCGCTGGGTGCAACTGCCCTCCGCAGGTGCCGAAGGGACCATGTATCCCGCCTTCAAAGCCAGCGATGTTATCCTGACAAACTCCCGTCGCATGCATGGCTCGCAGATTGCTGAACACACCTTTGCGTTATTGCTATCACTGACACGCCGCATTCTCACACAGTGGGAGTTCATGAAAGAAAAACGCTGGGAACGCGCTCCGTGTATCGAATTGGCGGGGATGACGATGGGGATTCTGGGGCTTGGCGGTATCGGTCGAGAGGTTGCGAAACGAGCGCAGGCGTTCGCGCTCAACGTGATTGCCGTCGATCCAGAGCCGATGGAAAAGCCGGAGTTCGTAGAAGAGCTCGGCAAGCTCGATTGGCTTCCAGAATTTATGGCGAAGTCGAATGTCGTGGTGGTCTGCTGTCCAATCACACCAGAGACCCATAAGCTCCTGTCGCACGAGGCGTTCAATCAGATGCAAGATGGCAGCTATCTGGTGAATATCAGTCGAGGCAAAGTTGTCGATGAAGACGCTCTGATTGGGGCGCTTCGGAGCGGCAAACTCGCCGGTGCTGGGCTGGATGTCACCTACACCGAACCGTGTCCGCCGGACAACCCGCTATGGACGGAACCAAACGTCATCTTAACCTCCCATAGCGCCGGGTCATCCCAGCACATCAGCGCACGTACCCTGCGTCTGTTCATTGATAACCTGCATCGTTATGTCAAAGGTGAGACGTTGGTCAACCTTGTGGATAAGCAGAAGGGCTACTAGAATACAGAACTGGGGAGGAATCGCATGAAACGAATCATTGTGACGGGCGCCAAAGGCGGCGCCGGTCGCAGCATTGTGAAAGTCCTGCGGGAAGCGGGTTACAATGTACTCGGCATCGATCTCAAGCCGGCTGAACCAACCGAGACGGGCTACGTGCGGCACGACATCCTTGACGGCGCGGGACTTCACGATCTGTTCGCCGGCGCGGATGGCGTTGTCCACTTCGGCAGCTACCCCACCACTGCCTGGTCTAGTTGGTCGGAGACATTCCATAATGTCACCGATGGTGGGTTTAATGTGTTTCAGGCATGCGCCAACCTGGGAATCAAGCGGATTGCCTGGGCGTCGAGTATGGAGGTTTATGGATACCCGCTCAAGCTGACCCATCTGCCGCTGACTGAGGATAGCCCCCTGATGTCGCCAGATATCTACGGCGCATCGAAAGTGATGCTGGAATCACTGGCGGCGGACTACTGCCGCTGGCATAGCATGTCCATTGCCGGATTTCGGCTGGGGCGCATCGTGTACGAGGGCGGCTTCGACTGGCGGCTGAAAAAGCATACGGAATCAGACGAATCAGCGGCAGACGTGTTGTGGTGTTACATTGATGCCCGCGATGTGGCGACAGCGTGTCAGGCATGGTTGGAGTCTGACTTGCAGGGGTTTATGCCGTTTAACGTTGCGGCTGAGGATGTCTGCGTTGAAACGCCCACGAAACAGTTGCTTGAAAGATTCTATCCCAACGTGGGGTTGCGAGCCAGTTTCGACGGGCATCAGTGCCCATATGATGCATCTGCCCTACAAAGGGCGTTGGGGTGGAAGCCACGATATGACTGGCGGACGACTCGCGACGAATTTTATAGTGCCGGAAATTGAATCTGTTTTCATCGGACGGAACGATGTTTGCACTACCGCTCTCGTTCCGTCAACCATAAAAGTAAGGAGCAATGCGACGATGCAACCAACAAAGATTGAACGTATAGAAAGTATTCTCTGGAACCGGTGGCTGCTGATCAAGATCCACTGTGAAGACGGCACCGTCGGCATCGGCGAGGGCGGCGTCCACGGCTGGCAGCGGCCGACCAAGACAATGGTGGATACCATGTCACCGTTCCTGATTGGGAAGGACCCATCCCGCATCGAGCACCACTACCAGTGGCTGTACCGCTCATCCCACTTCATGGGGTCGGTCATTCAAGGCGCGTTGTCGGCCTTCGACATCGCTCTCTGGGACATCAAAGGCAAGCGACTTGGCGTACCGATCTACGACCTGATGGGCGGCATGACCCGGGAGCGGGTCCGTTGCTATATGCACGTCGGTGGCAAGATACTGGATGACCTGGTCGCGGACGCCGTGAAGAAGATGAACCAGGGCTTCACCGCCCTCCGGTTCTCGCCGTTTCCGTCCGACTTCCACCTCCACAAGTCGTATTCAGAATGGGCAGACGAGGCGGTTCGCCGTGTCGGTGCAGTTCGGGAGGCGGTTGGCAATTCGGTTGACCTCTGCGTCGAGATCCATCGGCAGATGAATCCGGCGGAGTCGATCTGGCTCGGTCGCCGGCTGGAGCAGTTCAGCCCGTACTTCTACGAAGACCCCATGCTTCCGGACAGTCCGGCGATTATGGGGGATGTGCAGGAGCAGTGTAGCCTGCCGATTGCGACCGGTGAGCGGTTCACGACGATTTTCGAATTCCAGCAACTGCTCGAGGCAAAGGCAACGTCGTACGTCCGGCCCGACCTGTGTCTCTGCGGCGGCCTGTCGGGCTGCAAAAAGGTCGCGGCGATGGCGGAGGCGCATCACATCAAAGTGATTCCCCACAACCCGCTGAGTCCCGTAAGCACGGCGGCGTGCATCCAGTTGGATGCGTCGA